>JAOAAM010000385.1 GCA_026418875.1 Gemmataceae bacterium
CTCGTCGGCAGCGTCAGATGTGTATAAGAGACAGGCGAGCGCCTGGCCACTCTCAAACCACTCGACAATCGGCCGCAAACTCTTGACCTCGAAATAGTGATCGAAGACGTTCTTGACCGCTTCTGCCGCAATGCGGGTCAAGACCTTGTCCTCGTGCCCGTCGTCCTCCGTCAGCGTTAATTCGACCTTGCCCCGCGAACTCGGGAGCAAAGCCAGAAGGTCGCTGATCCGCGGGATGGCGGCCGCCTCACCGTGAGTCAGGCCCCGTCGCTCGGCATTGGAGACCAAATTCTCCATGTTGGCGATCGACATGCGGACACTGACACCCGACTGTTGGTTGATGGCGGGGCTGGATCGAGCCACTCGCGCCATCTCCTCGACGATCTCACGCATGAAGCGTGGCACGTGGACCTCGACCGCATCTCGCTCCCGCCACGCCTCGGCGTCGGTAATGGCCATCCCGATCTCCCGCGTCAGGGGATAGTGCGTGCGGATCACGCTGCCGATGCGGTCCTTTAACGGCGTCACGATTCGGCCTCGATTCGTGTAATCCTCCGGATTGGCACTGAAGACCAAACACAGATCGAGCCGCAGACGCACCGGGAAGCCGCGAATCTGCACGTCGCGCTCTTCCAGGACGTTGAACAGGCCCACCTGAATTTTCGGTGCGAGGTCGGGAAGCTCGTTGATGCAGAAAATGCCGCGATTCGCTCGGGGCACCAGACCATAGTGCATCGTCATCTCGTCGGAGAGATACCGGCCCTGAGCATGCTTGATCATGTCGATCTCGCCGATCAGGTCGGCGATGGTCACGTCCGGCGTGGCCAGCTTCTCCAGATACCGTTCGTCACGACCGATCCAGTCGATCGGCGTCTCGTCTCCCCTCTCCGCGATCAGTTCCCGGGCATAGCGACTGATCGGCGCGAAGGGGTCATCGTGGACTTCACTGCCAGCGACGATTGGGATCGCATCGTCCAAAAGCGACACGAGTTGACGAAGCATGCGTGTCTTCGCCTGGCCGCGCAAACCTAGGAACAGCATGTCGTGACGCGAGAGGATCGCGTTCTGGATCTGGGGGAAGACGGTCTCCTCGTACCCGAGGATTCCGGAGAAGATCGGCTCGCCGGCGCGAAGCTTGCGGATCAGGTTCCGCCGCATCTCCGTCTTGACGTCCACCGTTCGGTAACCACTTGCTTTCAACTCGCCGAGTGTCCGCGGTCGTTCCATCGTCATGCCTGAAGGATGGTAGGAAAAGCCGGTTTCGCAGCCCTGGTGTCCTTCATGATAGACATCCGCGCAGAAATAACCCGCAATGCCGTTCAGGTTGCCCGCCCGAGAGGATTGTGCGCGGTCGTGCCGAGCAACAGTCGGTTGACGATGGGGTGATTGCATGGCAGACATGCGCATCGTCCGGCCGTCTTGCAGCGCGGAGGCACGATGGGAATTCAGGCGGGGCCGATGGCTTGCCGTAACTTGCAATCTGTCGTAGCGTTAGGCGCGAAGGCGAGATCGGACCGAGGGAAACGGGATTTTTCCTAGCAAGCCGCTTGCCGGGCTTGCGACGGATTCCTAAGAAGCGAATCGCTTGAGTTCTGATTCCCTGGAGAGACATCGCCGAACCTAGGTCGAGAACGTCGGATGCGTCGCACTCGACCCGACTGGGAGTCGCGGCGAGCGATGGTGATGCGACGCGAGGCTTTCTAGTCAGCGAGGGACAATTCCATGTTGTTTGCAGGAGCTTCGCAGGAACCGGCCCGGATGCTGCCGGGCGAGGCAGGTCCATGGTGGCTGCCCGAGTGGCTCCGCGCCGCAGCGAGCTCGCCCCATTGCGCCAAGTCACGCGACGACGATGAAGACGAAGACGAAGAAGGCGACGACGAAGAGGACGAAGACGAAGACGACGAGGACCTCGACGACGACGACGATCTCGATGACGACTTCGACGACGAAGACTTCGACGACGAAGATGACTTCGACGACGAAGACGACTTCGATGATGAGGATTTCGACGAGGACGAAGACTTCGACGACGAAGACTTCGATGACGAAGACCTCGACGAGGACGATGACGACCTCGACGACGAGGACGAAGACGAAGACGAGGATGAGGAGGAAGACGACGAGTGACGTCGGTCGTTGCTGGGAAGGCCGCCTCGCCTTGATCTTCGGGAGCCGCGGAACTTCATCGAGCCAAACGTCCAAGCGATGGGTGACTTGCCCGCCGAGGGAGCATGGATCCCTCGTTGCGTCCCGTGGTGGATGCCGTTATATTCACTACTGGAGTGGACGCTCGGCGAAGCGCCGGCGTCTTGACGGACTTCAGTTGTTGTCCGGGGGAAGTCATGGCCAACTCGAGCAACCGTCCGCAGCAGCGTCCTGCCTCGGCCTCGCGGGTGCCGACTTTGGCTGAACTCGCCGAGAAATCGCAGTTGGATTTTGAATTGGAGTTTTTTGGCGGCATCCTCGAATTGGTTCCGGATTACGTCGATGTGTTGCGCGTCCATGCCAGCAACCTGACCTTGAAGGGCCGGTACGAGGAAGGCATGGCGGCCGACCAACGCCTGATCCAGCTTCGGCCCAAGGATTACGTCGCCCACTACAACCTGGCGTGCAGCTACGCCCTGATGAATCAGCCGGACGAGGCGATCAAAACGTTGCGTCGGGCCGTCGAATTGGGGTATCGTGACTTCCGCTACATGAAACAGGACCGTGACCTGGAGTCGATCCGCCGCGACCCACGTTTTAAGCAACTGCTCCGCGAATTCGAGAATCGCTAGAGCGTCGGGTGCAGCTCGTCGCCTCCGAACGTGTTCACGCTTCATGAGGGTCTCGGCGAGGGTGGCCTGTGCCTCGCCGGCAGGCATTCGTGAGTCGGCGTCATGACATCTCTGGCCGGCCGGGGCGAACTGTTCGTTGATCCGTCGACTCGGCTATGCCGTGAGGCCTTCGCCGCCAAGTCACGCTCCCTGACTCCGAAGCTCACCTCCGTCGCCCAAGCCGTCCGCGAGTTGATTCACGACGGCGACTATCTCGCCATCGGCGGATTCGGGACCAATCGGATCCCCACTTCGGTCGCCCATGAAATCCTGCGTCAGGGGAAGCAGAACCTCTCCTTTGCTGGCCACACCGCGACCCACGATTTCCAGATCCTCGCTGCGGGAAACCTCACGGGGCGGGGGCGGACCTTGGCCCGAGTGGACAGCGCCTACATCGTCGGTTTGGAAGCGCGGGGACTGTCCCCACATGCCCGCCGCGTGATGGAATCGGGTGACGTGGTGGTGACGGAGTGGACGAACTATGCGTTGGCCGTGCGATTGCAAGCCGCCGCGATGGGCGTTCCCTTCCTACCGTCGAAAACCATGCTCGGCACCGACACCTTCGAGCGCAGCGCGGCGCGAGTCATCGAGTGCCCATTCACGAAGGAGCGGTTGGTCGCCCTGCCGGCCTTATCGCCGGATGTCGCCGCCATCCACGTCCACGAGTCCGACGTGTACGGGAACTGCCGCATCCGAGGCACCACCGTCGCCGACCTCGATCTCGCCCGTGCGGCCCGGCGAGTCATCGTCACCTGCGAGCGGCTGATCCCGCATGAGGAAATCCGCCGTGAACCGCATCTCACGTCCATCCCCTTTTTCTGCGTCGATGCGGTGTGCGAAGTTCCCTTCGGCAGCTACCCCGGGAACATGCCCGGCGAGTATTTCTCCGATGAGCGGCACCTGAAACAGTGGCTCGAAGCCGAAAAGACGATCGAGGACCACCAGAAGTTCCTGGAACATTTCATCTTCAGTAGCCGGGACTTCACGGAATACCTCGACAAATGCGGCGGCCTGAGGCGCATGCAAGAGCTTCGCCAGCAAGAGTGGCTGCTCCAGCACAGGTCGGTCGGGACTCCGGCAGGCGGAGACCGTGTCTAGTTGCTGACGATCGTCCGAGGCGAGGCACATCACCATGACCTACAACGCCATCGAGTTGATGATCTGTGCCGCCGCCAATGCGCTGGAGGACAACAAGTTGGTCGTCGTGGGCACGGGCATCCCTTGTGCCGTGGCCATGCTGGCCCAGCGGACGCATGCCCCCAACCTCACCATCATGTTTGAGGCGGGAGGCGTCGCGCCGATCCTGCCGACCATGCCGATCAGCGTGGGCGATTCCCGCACTTTCCATCGGGGAATCATGGCGACGAGCATGGCCGAAATCATGCAGTTCTGCCAGCGAGGGATGGTCGATTACACCTTCCTGGGGGGGGCACAGATCGACGCCTACGGCAACCTGAATTCAACGGTGATCGGCGATTACGAACGACCGAAGGTTCGCCTCCCCGGCAGCGGCGGTGCCTGCGACCTTGCTTCGTTCTGCTGGCGTACTCTGGTCGTGACGAAACATGATCGACGGCGTTTCGCGAAAAGGCTCGATTTTTTGACGACGCCCGGTTACCTGACGGGTCCGGGAGCGCGCGAGGCGGCGGGGCTGCCGCCCAACACTGGCCCCTACCGCGTCATTACGGACTTGGCGGTGATGGGATTCCACCCGCAGTCGAAAAGAATGCAGGTTCTATCACTGCACCCCGGGGTATCGTGGGACATGGTGGCGGCGGCGACCGAGTTCGAGTTGCACTGGGCCGACACGCCCGTCCAGACTCCCGCCCCCACCGCTGAGCAATTGGCCATCCTGCGTGAGGAAGTGGATCCGCATCGCTACATCTTGGGCCGAGCGCTGGCATAATCCCTTGAAGGCGGGTTGCCCGTCCACCGAGATGTGCCCGCGCCGTTGCGTCCGTCTTCCTCACCGTCTCTCACTCAAGGAACCCTTGCATGCAACACTCACCCCGATTCCTGGCCCTAGTCGAGGAAGCCCGCCGACAAATTCGCGAAACCACTGTCGGCGAGGTCTATCAGCGCTTGCAAGCCGGCGAGAAGCTCACCCTCATCGACGTGCGGGAAGAGAGCGAGTTCGCCAAGGACCACATCCCTGGCGCGATCCACCTGGGCAAGGGGATTATCGAGCGGGACATTGAGAAGACCATTCCCGACACGTCGCAGGAGATCATCCTGTACTGCGGCGGAGGTTATCGCAGTGCTCTGGCCGCCCTCAACCTGCAACGCATGGGATACACCCTGTCTCTTATACACAT
>JAOAAM010000554.1 GCA_026418875.1 Gemmataceae bacterium
GGTGAAACGATCGGCCGAAACTTTCGTGTTGGAGCAACTGGACCGCGAATGGAAGCTGACGGCCCCCGTCATGGCCTCGGCGGAACGGTTCAAGGCCAGCGATCTTGCAAGCGATCTGGCTCGCCTCGAAGCGGTTGAATACGTCAACGATCAACCGACTCCTGAACAACTCGCCTCGTACGGCCTCGACCAACCCCAACTCACCGTGCAGGTGACACTGAGCGACAGTGCCGAGCCGCCGCACGTCCTCCTCGTCGGCAAGCAGCGTGAGATGCAACCGGAGTTTTTCGCGAAGCTGGCTACGTCCCCAAGCGTGTTCGTCATTCGCAAAGACCTCCGCGACCGCTTGGACCAGGATTCGCTCAGCTACCGCGTAAAAGACCTGTGGACTTTGACAGCGGAGGATATTGCCCAACTCACGATCGAACGGGGCACGGATCGGGTCGAGTTGCGCCGAGAGGCAGGAGCCTGGCGGATCACACAGCCCTTCGACGCACCCGCTAATCAGACTGAAGTTCGTCCCATCTTGGATTCGTTGGCCTCGCTTCGCATCGAGGGATACGAAGCGCACACCACGGACGAACTCGACGGGTACGGCTTGGGCCAACCTGCCTTGCGTTTGAGCTTCAGCGCTCGGGAGGGTACAGGCGATCGTGCTCATGGGTCGCGGCACTGGACATTGCTTTTGGGCAAGCCCGTGCCGGGCAAGTCGGAGATTTATGCGAAGCGCGAAGACGAACCGGCCATTTTCCGCATCGCGGACCCACTGCTCCGGCAAGCGGGGCGCACTGCCCTGGATTTGTTGGACCGTCGGGTGTTGTCCGTCGAGCGCCGGCGCGTTGGCAAATTGGAACGGTCAGGCTCGGTCAACTGGTCGGCGACGCGAGAGGGGGAGTCATGGAAGATCCAGGCGGGAGATCTCAGTTTCATTGCCGACCAACCCACGATCGACGCCACGCTCAGAACTTTGGAGACGTTGCTGGCCGATCGCGTCGCGGCATACGGGCCAGAAGTCAAGCTTGACGAGTACGGCTTGCAGTCGCCGGTTGACTCGCTCACGGTCGTATTGTCCGGCAACTCGGGCGACTCGACGGCAAAGCATGTGCTGCGGTTCGGCAAAGAGGCGGATGGCGGCGGAAGGTACGCGGCGGTCGATGACTCCAAGGCTGTTTTTGTTGTGTCTGCCGCAACTGCTCGCGAACTAACCCGTGGCCACCTCGATTACGCGGATCGGACCTTGCTTAAGCTTGAGGGGGCACCGATCCAGACCATCCGTCGCGTCATGAAAGAAAATGACTTGGAACTTAGCCGCGCCGGGGGGTGGAAGATTACGAAACCAGCAGAATTCGCGGCAGACGAGGCCCTGCTTGATGGTCTAACCAAGACTCTCTCCGCTTGGCGTGCTGAACGAGTCGCGGCTTATCAGCCGGGCGATTTGAAACCATTCGGTCTGGATGAGCCGACGGCCGTGTTGACCATCGAATTCGGCGAGGCCGGAAAAACGAGTCAAAAAATCGTGAAAGTGGGCGGACCCGTCGATGCCATGAATCCCGCGGGGGAGCGGTACATCACCGTGGAATCGTCGCCCATCGTGGGAGTGGTCGACTCGGTCATGGCGAAACGTTTGCTCGCCGAGCCGATCGCCTTCCGTGATCGTCAATTGGTCCGGCGAATGCCTGAACCAGATAAAGCGACGCTCCAGCGCGGAGAACGGAAAGCGACCTTCGTGAAGTCGCAGGGCACCTGGCGGATGACCGAGCCGATTGCCACCGATGCCGAACATGCCGACCTCGAGGAGTTTGTGAATTCCCTGTACCGTCTGCGGGCCGACGAGTTGGTCGCGGAGAAGCCGACGCCGGAGAAGCTGGCCGAGTACGGACTCGATAGTCCGAGTGCGGTTTGGCGGTTTTACAGTGGCGAAAAAGAGGTCTTGGCCCTACTGCTTGGCAAGCGAGACAGCACCGACCAGCGCGTTTACGCTCGCCTCGGGGATGGCGACATCGTCTTCCTGCTGACACCGGCGGTGACGACCAGAGC
>JAOAAM010000690.1 GCA_026418875.1 Gemmataceae bacterium
AGATGTGTATAAGAGACAGGTGACACTTTATCGCAACGAGCAAGGAAAATTCCGCGATGTGACGGCCCGAGCCGGGTTGAAACCCGGCGGTTGGCCGACCAGCGCCGCCTGGGGCGACCTCAATGGCGACGGCACGCCCGACTTGTTCATCACCCATTACGTCGATTGGTCGTTCGACAATCACCCGCGTTGCCCCGGCTACGTCGCGGAACATCCCCAAGGCGTCTGCTCTCCCCGCGTTTTCAAACCCATGCCGGACGTGGTCTACCTGAACAACGGCGATGGTACATTCCGGGATGCCACCAGTCAGTTTCGGCTGCGATCAGACGGAAAAGGGCTTGGCGTCCTGATTGCTGACTTGGACGACGACGGTCGGCCGGACATCTACGTCGCGAACGATACGACCGAGAATTTCCTGTACCTGAACCGCGGGCCTGAATCTTGGGAGGAGGCCGGTCTGGCCCGAGGAGTCGCATTCAACGGCCACGGCACGGCGCAAGGCAGCATGGGGGTGGATATCTCCGACGCCGACGGTACGGGCCGGTTCTCCATTTTCGTGACCAATTTTCAGAACGAAGCCCATGCTTTTTATCGAGCATTGGGCCAAGGGCGGTTTCAATTCGCCAGCGAAGCGGTCGGCGTGACGGCAATTGGTTTCACGTTCGTAGGTTTTGGTGTGGGGTTCGGCGACTTTGACCGCGATGGCTGGGAAGACATCATCATCGCCAATGGCCACATCAGCCAGCACCCGGCACCCCCGAGCGAATATCGACAGCGACCCGTGCTACTGCGCCATGTCGGCCCAACTGGATCGATCCGATATCAAGACGTGTCGTACCAGGTGGGAGAATATTTTCAGGGCAAGCGGGTCGGTCGAGGTCTAGCCTTGGGGGACTTGGACAACGATGGTCGTGTGGACGTGGTGATCAGCCATATGAATGAGCCGGCCGTCGTCCTCCGGAACGAGAGCCGCGAAGGTCGCCACTGGTTGGGCATCGACCTGGCCGGGCGGAGCGGTCGGGACGTCACCGGGGCGAAGGTAACGGTGGAGTCGCAAGGATTGAAGCTCTCGCGCCAGGTGAAGGGTGGTGGCAGCTATTTGTCCACGCTGGATCGGCGGTTGTTGTTCGGTTTGAACACGAACGATCAGCCGGTGCGCGTCACGGTTCGCTGGCCTTACGGTTCGACACAAACTTGGGACGACATACCCGTCGACCGCTACTGGCGCCTGACCGAGGGAATTGCCGAGGCGCACCCCCTGCCGACGCCATGACGGGTGCGGGCAGCAAGTCGGGGTCGGAATTGAGGGAGGGGTATCGACACCGTGAAACGTGCGAAGTCACGTCCGGAGCGAGAGACGACAGTTGCCGAAGCGCCGACCGTTTCGGCTGGGGCGCGTTGGTCGCGTCGACTGACGATCGTCTTGTTGTTGGTGTTGGGAGCGTTAGCGACCTACGGCGTCGGTCGGCAAATCTGGGGACTCCAGCACTGGAAGCAGGCCTTGCGGGCATTGAACGAAGGTGATGCGGAGGGGGCTTTGGTGCTGCTCGAGGAATGCCGTCGCGTTTGGCCCGACGACCCTGAGACAACTTTTCAAATCGCGCGAGCCTACCGTCATGCGGGACGATCGAATGATGCTCATCGGTTCCTGAAGATCTCCCGACAACAGGGATTGGATGAGGCGACGGCCCAGTGGGAGGCACAACTGATCGACGCCGCAGCCGGCGATTTCTCCCGCCTCGAGCCGGAGTTGCGTCGCCGCCTTGACGACGGTCGGGCTGACCTGCGGGACATCGGACCGGTGCTCTTGCAAGGTTATCTCCGGTTGGGGCGAGCTGAAGAAGCGGAGCGACTGGCGACTCGCTGGATCGGCGAGGCACCCGGAGATTGGCGGCCCTATTTTTATCGTGCCGCGGCTCGAACTCAATTATCGCGCGATCTTCTCTCGACTGCCTTTGCGGGGGCCAAACAAGATTATGAGCGGTGTATCGAACTCAAGCCGAATCACGCAACGGCACGGTTGCTCTTAGGGAATGCCTACATGATGACGGGGCATTTCGCGGAGGCCTTGCCCCATCTGGAAGAATATGTTCGATTGAAGCCCGACGATCCCGCGGGGCTTGCCGAATGGGCTAGGGCCATGCGGGGGTTGGCTCGTGGTTCGGAGGCGCGAGTGCGGATCGACGAATTTCTATCGCAACACGGTGGGACGGCTGCCTTGTATATTGTCCGCGGAGATCTGGCGATGGATGATAGTCAACCCGGCGATGCCTTGACGTGGTATCGCCGGGCCGAGGCAGTCGCCCCCAACGACGAGAAGGTGTTATTCCAAATCGCCCAAGCGCTCCGCTCGTTGGGCCGAGCCGACGATGCCCAAGCCTACGAGAAACGCTGGCAAGCGCGGCGTGATCTGACCCAACGACTTAACGAGGCTCAACAGCGTGCCTCCAAGAACCCCCGCGACTTGGACGCACGACACGAGGCGGGGGTGTCGGCCTTGCAGTTAGGTCAGGAATCGCTCGGTTTACGGTGGTTGGCGGAAGCCCTCAAGTTGGACCCCGATCATCGGGACACGCACCGAGTGTTGGCAGAGTTTTTTGAGAAAAAGGGAGATCAGCCGGCAGCCGAATTTCACCGACGTCGCGCGGCAAATCCACGTTGACTTTCAGAGACCATTGCTAAAATTCGTGCACCCGGTGAGTGCTGCGCTAATGAAGAGAATCGACTCCGACTTGTTGAGGATCCTTGGCTGATGTCATCGGAAAAAGCACTCGGTGTCGTGTTGGTGGCGGTTCTCGCCTTGCTCATCTGGCAGTCGCTCTTGGGGCCGCGCAATACCGCCCCGGTTTGAGTGAGCGGCTCATGCGGGCCGAGTTCGGCCCCCGTCCGCAAATGATTCCCCATTTCCTCCCCCCGACAACAAGCCGTGCACCATGAAATCGATTCCCCGCATCATCGTTGGTTGCCTCATGCTAATTTCCGGATCCACATTCTTTGCCGCCGATCCGGAGGAGATCGCCCGGGAAATCCTGGATGCGTCGACGGCTGAGGATCGTCGCGCGTTTCTCATTCGAGAACATCTCGGCCACGCCCCGGAGCTAATCCGCGCGATGACGAAGGACCTCGGCCCCGGAGATGAAGAGTACCGCCGAATCCCGAACATTTGGCGTGTGGCGATCTCCGCCGGACGCCGTGATGAAACCAGTGTTCTCCGTCGGCTCCTGGAGATTTCGCTCCCCAAGGAAAATGAATCGTTGCGCGACTGGCAAGCTGTGGTCCTGGGCGGGGGAATCATCAATGGCTGGAGCCTCGAGGGGAAGTGGCCAAAGGAACGCCTCGACGAATTGGTCCGTGATGAACCTCAACTGCAACAACGTTGGCAGTCTGCCCTGGCAGAGGCTCACCGCATGGCCGACGATAAGAATGTGCCGACGGGAACCCGTTATGATGCGCTGCGGATGATTGCCTTAGACACTTGGGATCGCGGGGGAAAGCACATCCTGCAGTACTTGGGGCGGAGTACTCACGCGGAGTTGCAGATGGGTGCCGTGAGCGGGCTGGGCGACATGGACTGCCCGGAGGCCGCGACGGCCCTCATCCAGGCACTAAAAGATCTCACGAACGATAATCGCCGCTTGGCGATCGACTGTTTGTTGCGAACCACAGAACGCAAGCAGATGTTGCGCGAGGGAATTGACAAGGGTATTGTGTCCGCCGACTGGCTGAGCGACGCGCAACGAAACGCCCTGAAGCCCTGATTGCCACACCCTCTCCAGGGCGAGATGATGACCGGGAAACGACGGGACGGATTGTTCAGTCGCCCGCCAGCCGGACAATCACCTTGTTTCGGGCACTCCGCAACAATTTGATCACGTCATCCAAACCCGTCGGATCCATACTCCGTGCGGTCAGCAGGGCTTCGTCGATTTGAGCTTCCAATTTGAACAAGTTGGCGCTGCTAGGCCGTGGCGGCGCCTTAGTCACTGTCAACGCAACCGGGGCTGTGGCCTCGTGACCATTGCTCTGCACACGCACTTTCTTCATCCGACGTGAGCGTTTCCGCAGCAAGCTCTTCAAATTCGCCAAACCTTGTTTCACTCGTTCGGGCACTTCCTTCTCGTCGGGGTGATCGGCCAACCAGCGACGGTAGAGTTCCTCGTTGCTCCGTTGCTTCAGCAGCTTCGGATTCTCATTGAGAATCTGTCGGAAATAACCCTGGATACTCTCACCGCCCTCTTGCTTCTTGGCCATTTCTCAACTCCTTTCTGTTAGTAAACACGTTCACACCATGTGTGATACCACATTAGTATAGTTCCCAAAAATACCTTGACAATAATGTTTGTACATTATGCCGGAATTATTTACAATCCTTGGTTTTGCCTCCTCTCTCGGACGTGGTTCATCTCCTGTGGCGAACATGCGAATCCCGATGGCACAACACTCAGCAAAGGAAGATCAATCGCCTTCAAATTGCTCCCGCTCTAAAGCACATCGCCAATCATCGATGGATCGGTCCAAAGAGCCAAAGGATGAGAGGGCCAAAACTGGCAGAAAACCGTAATCGACACGATGAGGAAACAGCGAGTTCATTCTTCGGAATCAACGGAGTGCCCGAGAATCAATTGGGAATTGCCTTTCTGCTGTCAACGCTGCGGAACTCTTGTTTTTCTCTCATAACTGGTGGAAATGCGTACACATTAGGCTTGAAAATTGTCTCGATTCGAGTCGAGACGGGCATCGACAAGTGTTTTTACCTGTCAGGTTCAATCTTGGGCAAAACGTGAGCACATCGGGCCGCAGGGAGGTGTGGACGGATCGTCGGTACAGGTTGTTCTCAGTGAGGTGGATGATCGGGGCCGGGATGGGACGCTCCAAAGTCGCTCGAGTTGCCGCGTGAGACATTGGGGGCAGGAGGGAGTTTCTTCCGAATCGAGTAGGATTTCAAACTCATGTTGGCAGGATCGGCAGCGATACTCGTAGATGGGCATGGCAAAGATCCTCGGAATCAACGACGACGTTTACGGTAGACCTCACTCGCACGTT
Organism: Gemmataceae bacterium; assembly: GCA_026418875.1. Classification (GTDB taxonomy): domain Bacteria; phylum Planctomycetota; class Planctomycetia; order Gemmatales; family Gemmataceae; genus CAKZUU01. Next base: position 5,044 of record JAOAAM010000690.1, read on the forward strand.
GGAGGATGTCCAATTCGGCGCGAGTCAAGCTTTTCTGCCCGTGGGCCGCGACTTTGGCCAGAACAGCGTCGAGTTGCGCTTCCAAGTGTTCGTCGATGTCCGTCGACCGCGGCGGTACTCGGGCTGGCGCTTCTTCCAAAAGGTCGTCGTCCTCGTCACGGTAGATCGTGACGATCGGACGTTCTTGGGGCGATGCGACGTGCCGTCCCGATGAGCCGGCGATTGACCATCGGACGAGGGCGTAGGCCACGGTCGCCGTGACAAGTCCGCCGACGTGGCCGGCGAGGGTGATTCGTCGCCCGTCATCGGCGGGCAGCAGCGGCCAAAAAGCACCGATCAAATCCGAAACGAGGGCGAGAGTCAGCAGCAGCCAAACCGGGACACGCAGGGCGGTGAAGAACGTGAGGGTGCCCTTGGGAGTCTGCCAAACGAGAAATGCGAGCAGGGCGGTCACAGGTCCGGTGCAGCCGAATACCCAGGTCGTGGCACGATTGACTCCGTTCAACCCACTGATGAGCGCTGCGGTCAGGGCGATACCACTCACCAGAGAGGCCAACAGATAAAGGGCGAGGAAACGTTGCCGGCCCAGCCGACGTTCCGCTTCATGTCCTGCGACCCAGAGCAAAGTGAAGTTCCAGAGGATTGGAAATAGATTCGGGGCCGCGGGTTGAATCAGGACGAAACTGAGCAGGCGCCAGACTTCACCGCGCCAGAGAGAATCCGCGTGCAACGCGAGTTTCTGGGCGACCGGCCCGGAAACCGCGAGTCCTGGTTGAGTCTGGGTACTGATTTGAATGAGCAGCACCACGCAGTGCAGGGCGAACAGCGATTTGGTAACCAGCCCTTCGTGGAACCAGGCTGCCCAAGGGCCGCGCTCTTCGTCTCGGTAGTATTCGCGGTCGAGAAATCCCATGACCGATTCCGCTCCGAATCACGGGCCTCCGGAGGATGTCCGGGGAGGAAAAAGGAAGGTCCGTCGGCTCCGTCATCATCCATACTATACCCGAACAGCCAGGGAGGAGGAATCACTCGACTGAGATCGGCGCGATCCGAGACCACCGTTTGCTGAAAATGAAGGAATGTGCCCCGCATCACTGTAGCGGCAGCCACTCTGGCACATCGAAGCGCGAATGGGGCGACGTGGTCGGCGATTGGGTCAATTCTTCATAAGCCGCCCGACATGGCTCCAGAAGTTCCGCGATCTCCTCGGGTAAGAGGTAGCCTTGCTCGCGGCAGAACGTCATATCGGTGGGACCGGCACCGGGCACCAGTTCGACATGAGGCAACGCTCGTTGGGCCGCGGCCATCAATTCGCCCGATGCGGGGCCTTCTGGCAGCAATAAGAAAACGACCTGATCCCGGTCCCCCGGAGCTGCGAGTAACGGAGCGGCCCGGTCGGCGAACTTCCGCACGTGGTCTTCGACCGATTGACGCAGTCGGGCGGCGGCCGTCAACTCTGCTTGGACCACGTCGGCCGTGGGGAGATAGTCCCCCAGGAAGGCCGCGACCTGTTCGAGGAGGGGGGCCGCCAGGACTTGATGAAGGTCGCTGTTTTTCTGACAAATCGAGATCAACCCGCCCCGAGGTTCGAGCACGAGGGCCTGAATGGCTTCATCGAGTTTCCGATAAACATCCGGCCCGATAATTTCGGTAAACTTTCGCGCGGCTTCGTCGAGGTTCTTGACGCCGTCCGGGAGGACGACGCGGGTAATCTTGGATTTAGGGAGCCTGTCGGCGTCGTGGGTGTCGCAGTGAGAGGCGCCTCCCAGCGTGTTGATGGAGCCGGAGGAGTCGGCCACCTCTTCGTGCAGGTGGCGCAAGCGTTGCCTCACGAATTCCAGGTCGGCCAGTCGCTCATTCAAGCCGCTGTACAAATGTTGGAAAAACTGGCGACCGGAGTCGAGGGTATCCTCGGCGAGTCGAGCGAAGGCGAAGATCCTTAGTTGCTCCAGCAGAGCGCGAACCTGTCGGAGGCCGTTGCCAGCGAGGAAGCGGCCCAAGGTGCTGCCGCCGCCGCGGCATTGATCCAAGGCGCGGCGGAGCTTTTCCCGGGCGGAGTCAATCATCGCCCGCTGCGAGTTGACGACGTCGGCCTGGGCTGCGGCGGCCTGCTCGCAGAAAGCCATCATTCGATGGATGCCTTGCTCCACGGCGGCGGTTCGCCGACCCGGCGTGTTCGCCAACGCTCGAATCCGCTTGAACAATCGTCGCGACCATGTGTCGGCCAAGGCCTTGGCAGCCTTGCTGTAGGCCAGGCTGAATCGGCTGCGACGCAATACCGACTCGTCGCTCCCCGTCGCACGACAGCCAACCCACTCCTCGACCTGACCGACTGCATGAACCGCCCACGAACCGGGGTTTTGCGACAACTCGGATCGTGCACTCTCCTCCGCCAACTCACCCAACATCCGGGAGAGAATCTCCGGCGGGGATCCATCGGCTGTGGCCGCCGCCTCCTCGATTTGTTTCGACAGCGATTCCCACTGTAGTCCCGGATCCTGCCACACTTCGTTGCAAAACGCATCGAGATCGTCGTCGGCTCCATTCCAGCCCGAGGCTTGCCATTCGAGAATCAGGTGATTGCACACATCTCGAGCCGCCGCTCGCAGCAAAAGCCCCCGCGGATACCAGACGCTGTGTGTGCCAAGGCTGCGGAATGGAGTCGTCCCGGTCGGAACATGTGCCCGGCGCATTTCCAGAACCTGTCCCAACGGCGTGGTCAGTTCGTGATTGAGGTAATTTGCCAGATGCGCGATGCAATCCCGCTCGGCTTCCGGAGTGTGATTGTCCAGCACAAGCAGATAGGCCGAGTGGATC
>JAOAAM010000709.1 GCA_026418875.1 Gemmataceae bacterium
GAGTCGTGCCCGATGGCGAGAGGCGATCACATTTTCGTGCCACTCGGGCGTGGGCTGACGCATCATGGCATCGACTTAGGCGACGGGACGGTGGTGCATTGGTGCAGCGGCGAGGACGGGAAAAAGAAGCATCTGGGCGACATGTTGTACCGCAAGGCGAGGGCGCAGGTTCGCCGGACGTCGATGGAACATTTTTGTGACGGCCGGCCATATCGCGTTCGGGCCTACACGTCGTGCTTCGACCCGGAGACGGTGGTGCAACGGGCACTCAGCCGAGTTGGAGAATGCGACTACGACCTGCTTTGGAACAACTGCGAGCACTTCGCGACTTGGTGCAAAGTTGGCGAATCGCGTAGCGCCCAAGTGGAGGCGGTCGGCGGGGCCGTCGTGGCTGCGGGGACGAAGGCGGCGTTGAAAGCGGGGATGAAGTCGGCCGCGAAGAGCACGAGCAAGGTGGCTGTCAAGTCGGTGGCGCGGGTGGCGACCCCGGCGTTTCTGGCGGCGGACGTGGTGCAAGCAGGGGCCGAATTGGCCGCGTTGAACCTGGGCGGCACCTCAGCCAAGACGGCCGAAAGCGTTGGGCGTGTCGTCGGAGCCGGGACCAGCGTGGCGATCGGTGCTGCGGTGGCTGGCCCGGTGGGTGCGGTCGTCGGCTTAGGGCTGTGGGGCTTGGGCGAAGTCGTGGGGAGTTTGTTCTCCCGGGGGTGAACTGCCCGGTCCTCGAGAATCGACGGTCGGCAGCAGCATCGGGTTGATACGGACAGGTGCCACGCCGCCAGCGACACTCCGCATCGACAAGTCGAGTCGAGGCCAGGTAGAATGGCGGCATGGAGGCGAAATTCACACGGCGAGGATTTTTGCCGGAGCCGGACCCCGCGACCCACTTCCCAGCGGGTTCGGAACTTTCCTTTTTGGATGAATTAGGCCGCGATCTGCCTAGCCTGCTGCAAGACCCGGGTTTTCGCCAGTATGCGCGAGAGTTGACGATTCCGCCTTGGCGTGACCCGGTGACGGCGGAGAATCTGCCGTACCTGCGCCTCTATTATGTGCGGTTGGGATTTCTCGCCTCGGCGTACATCAACCAAGTGCCGTTGCCGCCGGAGACGGTCCTGCCGCGCAACATTGCCGTGCCGCTGCGGCATGTTTGTGAACTGTTGCAGCGCCCGCCGATCCTCAGCTACGACGGGTACGCCCTGTACAATTGGAAGCGCTTCCGGCCCGACGGTCCCATCGCGCTGGGCAACATCGACACCATCCAAAATTTCGTCCACATGTACGATGAGCACTGGTTCATCCTCGTGCATGTGGAGATCGAGGCGATCGCGGCTGACATCCTGCGGGCGATCCACGAATTTCAACTCGGCGGCGATTTGAACCTGTCACTGCGGACGATGGCCGACGCGGTTTGGCGGCAGGTGGCGGTGCTGAAACGCATCCCAGAGAAGATGGACCCGAACTTGTACTTCAAGACGTTCCGGCCGTACATCCGGTTTTTCGAGAATGTGGTGTACGAGGGGGTGGACGAGAAGCCGACCAGCTACCGCGGCGAGACGGGGGCCCAGTCGAGCATCATGCCGGCCTTGGTCAGTTTTCTGAAAATCCCGCACCGGCCGTCGTTGCTGACCGACCATCTGGCGGAGATGAGGCGGTTTATGCCGGTGGAACACCGGGCGCTTCTGGCGGAGATCGAATCGCTGCCGCCGGTGAAGCCGCTCGCGGCGAAAGAGCCGTTCAACGAGCTGCTCGAAGCGATGGCGACGTTCCGGGAGGTTCATTTTGGTTGGGCAGAGTTGTACATTCATCGACACGTGCAAGACCCACGAGGCACGGGCGGCACGCCGTATCGCCAGTGGTTGAAGCAACTCATCGACGAGACGAGGGAGTTCAAAATCGCGTAGGAAGGGGTGGCCGGGGCGATTTGTCTGTTACAATGAGGGAGACGAACGGGAAAAACCACGGACAAGGATCGAGAACGGACATTGGGGCGAAGTCGGACCCTGGGTCGGAACGGATCCAGGATCAGTCCGGTTTTCGGTCTTTTCTTGTCAGGCCGGTCGGTTAGAATAGTCCAATACCGCCACGCCGAATTGTTGGGGTTGCGCCTGTCGTCGCCGAGGAGTTGCGCTTGCAGCAGAAAGAAAAGAAGCGAGTCTACACCCTGGCCCGTGAGCTCGGCGTCGATTTGAAGGATATCTTGCTCTATTGCAAGGAGCTGGGCTACGAGGGAATCAAGAACCAGCTGTCGAGTCTGGATCCGGAGCAGTGCGATCGCCTGCGGGAGAGGATTGAGCGCGGCAGCAAGGCGGCTGCATCTCCTGCGTCTTCCCCCGTGCGTCCGGTCATCACCCATCAAAGTCTGGAAACATTGACGAAAGTCCGAACGCTGCCGTCGCGGAAGAAGGTCGAGTCGCCGGCTACTCCCGCCGGGACAGCGGCCGCGGTGCCATCCGCATCGGTGCCGTCCGCGGGGGCACCGGTCGAGGAAGTTGCTCCGGAGACGGCCGCGATTGAGGAAGTGGTGGAGTTCGCCCCGGCCGAGCCAGTCGCCGAACCCGCAGCGGCCGCTGACGCCCCGCCGGCTACGGTGGTCGAGTCTCCAGCACCAGCCGAGCCGAAGGCGGAAGCGACCCCGACGACCGAAACACGGGCGGCGCCGCCCGTCTCTCCGCCGAAACCGCCGCCCACCGCAGCCGCTTCTTCACCGTCGTCGACACCGGCCCCTGCGCCGACCGCGCCATCGCTGTCTCTTATACACATC
>JAOAAM010000038.1 GCA_026418875.1 Gemmataceae bacterium
ATGTGTATAAGAGACAGGGGAAGTATGGCGCAGGGAGGTATGGCGCAGGCAGTTATGGCATGGGGAAAGGTGGCACGGGGGGTCTGCCTGCCGTGCTGACGCGAGATGAGTGGAATGATGGAAATGATGGAAATGATGGAAATGATGGAAATGCTTGAAAAAGTGCGGGCTTCGGTGGTTGGTGGGAAGAAGATGCCCCTGCCAGCGAGGTGGTCGATCGCGGCGGCCCATCGACGACTTGGAATTTAAGCCTGCGGGCAACCGTCGACGGACTCCTCGGCGACCGGCATCCTCGGCCGTGTGATGGTATCGTGAGGACGATTCGATCGATATTGCATGGATTCGAGCGGCGGCTATAGTTCCGGCTCTTCGAGGATTCGCAGGCAACAAGGAAGGTCCACCGGCGTCGCGAGTCAAAGTCCTACGGACCGGAACAGTAGAGGCCCAGATGAATCTTCAGTTAACTCGGGCGCTTGCCGCCACCTTGGTGGTGGGAGTTGCCAGCTTTGCCACACTCGTTTGGGCGCAGAGCGATGCCCCGCTTCCCCCGCCCGGCAATTCTCCCTCGGCACGGCCCGCTCCCCGTGTTGGGAGCAGCCCGAACCCCCAGCCTGTGCCGGTTCTCACGCTTCCCGCGCCAGGCGAATCTTCGCAACCCGTGGCCCTGCCCGCCCCTGGTGGTTCGGGCTTGAATCCGCGCGAAACTGGAGTCGGCCCCCGGGAACCGATGCCCGTTGTCATTCCGCCGACCGGGCCTTCCACGCCTAGCCTGCCGCCGCAAACGGGTCCCGCGGTGGTGATCCCCAGCCCCAGCCCGAGCACTGGAGTCGGCACCAGCCCTGTGATCGGCAACAACCCGAGAATGAACCCACCGTCGCGGCATGAGCCAGTGGTTCCACCCCAGATCAACCCGGTCACGATTCCCACGACCGACTCCGGCGAGGCGACCCCGGCCGGCGAGGCGATCAGTGCGGCGACGGTCGAATCTCTCGGAAGTGAACCCAACTTGACCGGCCGTCAAGAACCGGCGGTCAGTCTCGAATGGATCGGCCCGAGCCAGGCTAAGGTCGGCTCGCCCGCCGACTACACTGTCGCGGTGCGCAACATCTGCAACATGCCGGTGCAACAAGTGCTGGTTCGCGTCCGCCTGCCTCAGAATGTCCAAATCACCGCGACCGAACCGCGAGCCACCGCCGACGAAAATGTCCTCATGTGGGAAATCGGCACGCTGCTGCCACGACAGGAAAAGAACTTGCAGCTTCGGTTGATCGCTCCCAACAAAGGCGACATCAATGCCCAAGCGTGGGTGACGTTCACCGGCTTGTCGGCCATGCGGATCCGCGTCCGTGAGCCGAAACTGCTCATCAAAGTCGCGGCCCCGGAGAAAGTCCTGGTCGGCGATCCTTGCACCTACGTCGTCAACATCAGTAATCCAGGCGACTCCCCCGCGGAGCAAGTCAAGCTGCACTGCGACTTGTCCGAGGGGCTGGAGCATATCAAGGGCAACAAGATCGACTTCGACATCGGGTCTTTAGCGGCGGGTGAGACTCGCGCGGTCCAGATTATTTGCGGGACTCGCGCCGGCGGCGAGCAAACCTGCGAGGCCTACGTCGAGGGCGAGGGCGGCTTGCGAGCCACCGACAAAGCGGCCGTCAATGTCTTGATGCCCCGCATCGACTTGGAAATGACGGGACCCAAGCTCAAGTACCTCGATCGCAAGGCGGTTTATACCCTCAAAGTCACCAACCCCGGCGACGCCCCGTGCTACAACGTCACGCTGAGCAATGAAATCCCCACCGGCTTCAAGTTCCTGCAAGCCGATGGCGGCGGCCGGCACGACTTCGCCGCCCGAACCGTTTCCTGGTTCCTCGGTGAAGTTGGACCGGGGCAGACTCGCGAGGTTCGGTTTGAATGTCTGGCGGTCAGCCTCGGCGAGCATCAACACCGGGCCGTGGTGCAGGCATCGCGTGGCTTGAAGCAAGAGCAAGTGGCCGTCACCCGGGTCGAGGGACTGTCGGCGATTATGCTCGAATTGGTCGACTTGGACGATCCGATCGAAGTGGGGGCCGAAACCTCTTATGAAATTCGGATCACGAACACCGGCTCCAAGACCGAGACGGACGTGAAGCTGGTGTGCACGGTCCCAGACAAGATGGAGTTCAAGACGGCCACAGGTCCGGTTCGTTACACGCAGCACGGCAACGAGATTATTTTCGACTCGATTCCCAAGCTGGCACCGCGGGCCGACGCCATCTTCCGGGTGACGGTGAAGACGAAAGCGCCCGGGGTGGCGAACTTCCGCAGCCGAATCACGAGTACGCTGCTCGTGGACGGCGTGACCAAGGAAGAGGCGACGCGCATCTACACGGATTGATGAGCGTGTTCGCGGGAAAACGAATCGAGGCCCGGCGGCTGGTTTACCGCTCGGGCCTCGACTCCTAGGCAGGCTCGGGTTCCACTCACTCAGCCGTCGATCCCTGACGCCGTTCGACGAGTTCCGCGCGCCGAGCACGGAAGTGAGCACCGCCGAGGCGGAGGTCGGATTTCTCCGAGAGGATTTCGCCTTCGACCGTGATCGTGTCACCCTCGCGGAAGCCGGTCAAGTTGGAGTCGCGGGAGAGGATGACGGAGCCGCCGAAACGATCTTCCGTGGAAATCGGGGCATAGCGGAGAACCCAACGACCCCCGTCGATATTCACGAAGTACAGTTGCCCCGTGAGCTTGCTGTAATCGGGAGAAGCGGCGAACTTCTCATCATATCGACGGGAAGGTTCAAAAGGGTTGGGGGTTCCCTCCTGGATCTTGATGGAGCCGCTGCCGATGGTGGTCGGCATCTTCTTCGGTTCCGCTTCAGGAGCGGCCGGAGCCGCCGGGGCAGCCGGAGCCGCCGGGGCAGCCGGAGCTGCCGGGGCAGCCGGAGCCGGCGTCACGGAGCCGCAGCCGCATCCGCAGGCATCGACGCTGCCGCAGCAAGCGTCGCCACGATGGAACTTGGAGCGGAGTTTGCCAGCCAAGCCGCCGAGCAGCTTGCGTCGGCCGCCGTCGCAGCAAGGATCGGCGCACGGATCGCAGCAAGTCGCCGGGGCGGGTTCGCAGCAGACCGGCTTGGGCG
>JAOAAM010000042.1 GCA_026418875.1 Gemmataceae bacterium
GGAGAGGGGCCCAGGGTGAGGGTCGCATCACGCACATCCTCTAACTCGCCGGTCGGTTTTCCTGACGAAACAGGGTTTTGTTCGACTCGCTTCGCGGTCCGAACCTCCTCTCTAAACCGCGGGGACGAGACAGGGAGAGGCACCGAGACTTTCGTACCCAAGACGGCCTCGCTGCGGGCAAGTTGTGGTCGCGCGGTGGTCTTGCCAGTCGAGGAAGAGAGCTTGTCCCGCGACGGGTGATGACTTAACACCTTGCGCAGAATCGCGTTGTGTTGCGGGATTGTCGAACCCGACGACTGGCGGTCGCGGCTCAGAAAGAACAAACCCGCGGGGAGCGGGGTTCGCGGGAACGGAAAGGCAGTACCCCCGGCAGGATTCGAACATGCGACCGACGGTTTAGAAAACCGTTGCTCTATCCGGCTGAGCTACGGGGGCGGCTCTCCAAACATTTTACAACCGAACCAGACCAAGCCACCCGGTGTTCGTCACGCTTGCTCGATTTTTTCGACCTGACACGGTTTTCGTTATCCGCCGAGCGTTTCCCGGCTGACGACACTGTAGCGTGGTCCTTGCGGCGTCAGTTCGCTGCTCATCACGTGGATGGCATCGACCTCCAAGCGACCGCCACGCCATTGACCGGCGCGTTTCAAGTGCTGCCGCAGCGATTCGGGGATTTCACCACCGCGGGCCCGGCCCAAGGTGACGTGTGGGGTGAATTCACGTTCCTCGCGTCGATAGGCACCGAGTCGGAGAAGGGGGGCTTCCAAAGCGTGGTGCAAAGCGATCAGCGCCTCGCGTCCTTGGTCGATCCCGGCCCAAAAGACCTTGGGACGACGTTCATTGGGGAAACAGCCGACACCAGCCAAGGTCAATTCGAGCGGTGGATGTTGGCCACAGACTTCGCGGACGGCCCGGCAAACGTCCACGACCTCCAAAGCGTCGACCTCGCCCAGAAAAAGCATGGTGACGTGAAGGTTCTCCGGCTCGACCCACTTGATGTCGGGTGCCAACGAAGCAAGCTCATCGCGGAGGGCCGTCACTCGCCGGCGAACGGCATCATCAAGCAAGACGGCGATAAAGGTTCGCAAACGAAGTCGGCCCATGGAAGTTGTTCAATCCTCGTTCAACGACTGGATCCAGAATGTCCTCGTGCCGTGATGCAATCGCGCGCCGATCTGCGTGATGACTTTCATCGCCAGATAGCAGCCAGCACGGGCTGCCCGGTGTGCGGGAATCCCCTGGGTGATGCCGTAGAGAAAAGCCCCCGCGAACATGTCACCCGCCCCGGTGAGGTCTTTGGGCTCGCAAGGGTAAGCCGGCACGTGGGCCTCGACCCCAGCATGGCGGACGTAGGCACCGTTGGCACCGTCGGTCACCACGCAACTGGGCACCATCGCCTTCAGCCGCTCGAAGGCGGTCACCGGATCGTCACTGTTGGTGACCGCACATGCTTCCGAGGCGTTGCAGAATAGCAGGCTTGTTTGATCGAGCGCTTCGAGAAAAACGTCGGCGAATGCCTGCGGAACGAAGGCCTCGGAGCAGGTCATTGCCACGCGCGTCCCATGCTTTTTCGCCAGCCGGAGAGCTTCCCGAATGGCCCCCTGCCCGGTCTCGGGATTGGCGAAGACGTAGCCTTCGATAAAGAGCCAATGCGATTTTCGGATCCGATCTTCGTCGACGTGCCGTGCCGCCAGGTGACTCGAAACTCCCAGGCAGGTTCGCATCGTCCGCTCGGCGTCCGGTGTGATCAGGCAAACGCAAGTCCCCGTGGTTTCGCCGACGATGACGGGGTTGCCGATGTCGATTCCCAGGGCTTCAAATTCGTTTTCGTAGAACAGGCCGTACCGATCGTCGCCGACGCAACCAATGAAGGCAGCCTCGCCTCCGAGTTGCGAAACGGCAATCACGGAGTTGGCGACGCTACCCCCGCTGACCAACCGCGGCTCGCGGTCGCGAAACCGGGTCAGCAACGACCGCTGCTCGTCCGCGTCCACCAGCCGCATACTGCCACGATGAAAACCCAGCCCGCTGAATTCTTCGTCACTGACCTCGACAAAAATGTCGACGATCGCATTACCCAGACCACAGACGTGGAACTCTTTCATTCGGCCCTCGTTTCTCCTTCGGAATCGGCATTATACGCGATCTTGGGTCGATGGATGATGCCCGTGCTTCTGGCTGTCGTCGGATCCCCCCGCGGCAATCTTCAGTTAGGTTTGACGATCCAAAGCGAACCGTCGGTTCAATCGTGCAGCGATCGCCTCGACGAAAGATCCGCCATCCCACGTCAGCGTATAGCCCATGTTCGGCGTGATTCGCAGGATCGAAAAACGAGAGAGCGGCATGACCCATGGGCTTTGCCCAAAGCCGCGAAGGCGAACCGTCTGACCGGCATCAAGCCGTCCGGTAGCCGGGGATTCGATTTGCAGGTGAGGTATGTGGCGCGTGCCAGTCAGATCGCCGTGAATCTGCTGCAAAACCGCCGGCGGGACACCGACTTGGCTACGCAGCCGCATCAGGGCGGTGTTCAAGTTGGGTCCCATTGGCAATGTCACACCTAAGTTGCCTTGAAGAGTGCCTCGATATTCGAAGGACAGGGTCGAAAGGTTTGGGATCAGTCGGCCATCCGACGCGAACGACAGCGCCATGGTCGCAACATAATCAACCGTCGCCTGCATTGTTGGAGTTGTTCGGAAGAATCCCCACGCGCGAGTCCCAGTGCCGAAGATGTTGTTCAACGTGGTTTGACCAGCCAGATTGAGGCTGATTTGGCCGAGCGACAGAGCCAAGCTCCTTGGGTCAAGTTGCCAGAGCATTCCGAACGGGGCCGTATGCAGCGGACCGGTCATGTCGAACAACTGCCGGTTGTGATACACGCCCGTCACCCGCCCCGTGCCGTTCACCACGACAAGGTCCGATCGCGTGGGGTCGAGAGGGGCACTGACTTGCACGTCGGCCTGCACGGTTAAACGATGGATGCCGGGCAGTCCGACCGCCTGGCGGACAGGGTTGACGGTGGTGGAAGTTCCCAGGTTCAACAATGTCCCCGAGAAGACATAGCTGAGCGTCGCAGGGTGAAATTGGGACGCCCAGGAGCGCGACGCACGAATCCAAGTCGGCAGCGGCTCGACATCGATCAGCGCCGAAGTCTGAGCCAAGACTCGACCTCCCGCCATCACCTGAACGCTGAGCGTGGTGTCGGAAAAAAGTCCGCCGGGATCGTGGGGTGCCGTTCGAAAGGTCAATCCATCCCAAGCTGGTCCCGAGGCCGCAGGTTCGACGGCGAGAATCTGCGGACCGACTCGAACGAGGATCTGACGAGAGTCGCGAACGAAAGTGGCGAGGTCTGGCGAGATCGAGATGAGATATTGCTGTCCGGGGACCGAGACCCCGGAGAAGAACCGACCGATGACGTCGGGTTGAGCATCGCCATCGTAGGTCGCCCCGGTGAACGCGATACTGTGGACGAATTCCGATTGCGACCAGTTGTTTTCAAAAGTCTGCTCGTCGGCGAACCAATCGCTGTTCAAGCTGAACGCTAATTTACGGGCACCGACTGGCGGCGGGCCAACGGGGACACGCAGTTCGTGAGGCCCACGCACTCGGCTCGGCAAATGCACCGGGATCGGTTCACTCACCGGTGCATCGTCCTCGCTCAACCAGAAAAGCCAGTTTTGCAATTCGACCGTTGGATCCAGATCGCGAAAGTGAACCTCATAATTCAAACTAACGGTCCCGTCCCGGTTCCAAGTAATCGGTCCCGCGACGAGATCGGGGGGCATGTAAAAGCCAATGCCAAGCTCGGCCAACGCTTTCCCACGGAAAGTGTTCGGATCGAGAACCCAGGAATCGCTCCGCCCACTTGCATCGACGGCGACTCGGATGGTGCCGCCAATCATCGTTGCGACTTCGACATAACCGCTGGCGGATCGAGTTTGGAAGCCCGTCGTCGATCCACCCGGATCGGATTGCCCGCCGATCAACTCGAACCACGGAGACTGACCATCAATTCCGGCCTGGAGACGGACTTCGTTGGTGCTCGGTCCGCTGGAGTTTTTCGGATCCAAGTCCCAGCGAATCAGCCCGCTGGAGGAGACGAATACGGAAACCGGCATGCCGGGACTTTCCAGAGAGTCGGGCACAACAGCAACTTCAAGGAAGCCGCTCCAAGTGAATGCGCCCGGGTGGAACGTCCCCGCGGCGGAACCCGGCGGGGCCGTCACCTCGGATCGTGCCGACCACTCGAAACCATAGCCCGTGGGAAACGCCACTTGCTGGGAGGAGGACGTGACTGCTCCGACGGGAGCGATAGGCGGCTCATTCAGCACGATTAATCGCGCTGGCGTTTCCCGGCATTCGAGCATTTCGAGTCGCGGCCGAAACCTGGGAGTCCATTGTTCCCGGGGCATGGCATTTCCCTCATCGTGACGGGTGCCGATGGGCGTACCCGGATGGGATGCTCGCCGTCATGAATTTGTGAGTATTGACGAAGGTCATTGCGGGGAGGTCTGGGCCGCGAATGAAGTTCGTCGCTCACGTATTCGGCGAGGCTTCTTGAAAGGATCAAGCGTCCGAGTCGGCAGCCGCGTCGTCCTGTGTTTGGAGGCCGCGTGCCTCGACCAGTGTGATCAGCGTGCCTTCTTGAACGACACGATCGTCTTGATTCACGATTTGCCGAAACCAAACGATCTCTCCCCGGCGTCCCCGACCACGGATGGTTTTTTCGACCACCTTCCCGCGGATGCGGATGGTGTCGCCGGGAAAAACCGGGCCACGAAAATGCCATTCTCGGACGCCCAAAAAGGCCAGCGTTCGCACCGGGGGGCAATACACTCCCAGTCCGCTGGCGACGGCGAAGACCAGCATCCCGTGGGCGATCGGTCGCCGAAACGGCGTTTGCGCGGCGAATTGATGATCGACGTGAATCGGATTGAAGTCGCCGCTCAGACCGGCGAAGTTCACGATGTCTGCTTCGGTGATCGTGCGACCGGCCGAAAGCCATTCCTTACCGATCTCTAAATCGTCGAAATACAGGTGTGCAGCGGTGAAAGACATGATCGCTCGAACAGGGGCCTGTCGGGAACGTTTACGCCGTCTGTGCTTCTCTCAATCTGGGAATTTCGCCGCCAAATTTCAAACCGATTTTTCTGATTCCTCAGCCGGAGGGTCGAATAACGGCTTTGGGCGTCGCTGACGGGTGCTTGGATCCACCGAGACGTAAACAATCTCCGCCTCGGTCACGGGGAGGATCTCCGTCCCGCGTTCAGCTTCGACAATCACGTCCATCGTGACGGATGTACGACCAAATCGGACCAACCGGGTCCGAAAACGAACAACGTCCCCCACCAGCACGGGCTGCTTGAATTCGACGCGGTTGATGGCCACGGTCACCAGCGTTGGAAACGAGCCGCCGGCTCGCACCACCTCGTGGGCGGCGCCGATGGCACCCGCCTGGTCCAGGTACGACAAAATGACCCCTCCGAAAATCGTGCCGTGCGGATTGGTATCCTTTGGCATCATGACGACTTGGATCGCCAAGTACGGGCTGGACATGGAAATCTCCTGTGAGGGGCGACAGCAGGGAGCATCGAGTCACCGTAGTGCGACGTGACGATCGCGACACGATACGCGCGACACGACATGCTCCCTTGGCGAAGCCAGCGGCATTTTTACGAAGTCGAAATGGTCCAATCACCGACCGCACACCGCGTCAATCCGCGACCGTACAACCTGCCAGCGAGCATGCCGTCGAGGAGTTGATCTTGTACCTTCTCGTGCGGTCAAGGTAGAACTTGCCGTCATGAGCACCGGTCGTGTCCTCCCTTTATCGCCCCCACGTCGCTGGATCAGCGATTTACTGTCCATTTGCCGCGACATTCCGCTGGTGCCCTTCGAGAGGCGGATGCGGCTGGCGGAAATCGCCGCGCTTCGATCCGATGCCGGCATCGGCTGGTGTGCCATTTTCATGAAGGCGATGTCTTTGGTGTCTGCTCGGCGTCCCGAGTTGCGCCGTGCGTGGTTGAGTTGGCCGTGGCCTCGACTCTACCAACACGAACGCAGCATCGCGATGGTCGCCGTCGAGCGGACCTGGCAGGGCGAGCCAGCCGTCTTCTTCGGCCGGGTCGAGTCGCCCGAGATGCGGTCCCTGGTTGACATCCAAGCACACCTGTCCCGACTGAAAACCGCGCCGCTGAGAGAGGTCCGCGAGTACCGCCGGCTATTTCGCGTTGCCCGATGGCCCCATCCGCCGCGACGCTGGTTTTGGCGGTTGGCCCATGGCTCATCCGGCCCCCTTCGGGAGAAGTACTTCGGCACCTTCGGGATCAGTGTAACGGCAGGGCTAGGGGCGTCGGCCCTGGCACTCCTCTCACCGACCACGACGACGCTATGCTACAGTCCGATCGAAGAGGACGGCTCCATGTGCGTTCGCTTCATCTTCGACCACCGAGTGTTGGATGGCGGCCCCGTGGCCCGAGCGTTGGTAGATTTGGAGGAGGCGTTGACGGGAGATCTTTCGGTGGAATTGCAGGAAATCGCCCTGGCTGCACGCTGAGCGTCATTTTGGCGACCATCTCGCGAACAACGCACGGCACATTGCGCAAAACGCGCGATCGGATCATGGCGCCTCGTGGATGCGTTCGAGCGCCCGGCAAGCTTCCTGGGTCAGCGGTGCCGAGGGGCCGCCCTTTGCTAATTCCCGCAACAGCGCCACGGCGTCGGGATGTCGCGACTTCTCAAGGATCTCGACCGCGCGGATTTGGCGAATTTGATCGAGGGTCAACTTACGGATGGAGAGGGCATCGAGCAGTCGCCGGGCAACTGAGCGAGTCTCAGCATTGGGTTGCTCGAGCGCTTTCCGCAGGGCCGGTAGGGCAGCCTCACCAAGCCGCTCAAGTTCTTGCTTGGCTCGCTGACGAACCGCATACCGGGGCGACTCCAAGTCCGCGAGGAGCTTCACGAAAACTTGCTCATCATCATCCGCGGCAGGCTGGAGTTTCCCGCGCAGCAGATCAATCGCTCGTCTGGGTTGGGCGACCAGTGCTTGAGCAACGGCGTGCGCCTTCGCAGCGTCTAGCTCGGCCAAGGCGGCCCACGGATCTTCAATGGATCCGGCAGCCGAAGGCTCGGGCAGCTTGGGTTGCTCAGGCAGTGATGATTGCTGCGGCACCTGTGCTTGCTCGGGTACCCGCGGTTGCTCAGGCCTCTGGGATTCGTTGCTGAATGGTGTCACGTCCCACACCAACGCCGAGGCATCGGCTCCTGCCGAGACCAACCGCTTGCCGTCGGGTGAGAAGCTAAGACTGGTGACGGAGCGGCGATGGCCCTCAAGAGTACCGGTGCGATGACCGGTCCAAGCATCGTAGATTCGGATCGAGCCAGTGACCGTGCCATTGGCCACCAATCGCCCGTCGAGAGAGAATGCCAAAGCCGACGGGAGGCGGGTTCCATCCAACTGTCCTTGGGCCATGGCAGGTAGGTTCAACTCCTCGGATCGTTCTTTGGGCTTCTCCAGATAGAGTCGGCGAGTGCCGCTTGCCAATTCCCAAAGCGAGATCTCGCCGTCGTAGAACTCCATAGCGAGGAGGCGATTATCCGGACTGAAACTCATCTGCCGAAGGACCTGACCCGGGGTCAACTCGAGTCGCTGCACCACGCGACGAGTGATGATGTCCCACACCATGACAACCGACTCGATACTCCCCGCAACCAGCCGGGCGTCGCGTGAGACGGAGATGCGACGGGGCAGGGGAGCGGAGGCCTGATACGTCGGATTGCTCGAGGTGGGGATAGAGAATTCCCATGTTTTTTCCCCGGCGACGAGATCGTAGACCTGCATCAACGGCACTTGTTGACCTAACACAATCACCGACCGAGAGTCCGGGGCGCAGCTGTAGGTGAATGAGTGGTTCACGTTTAAGGGGATGGCATGTTTCTCCTTCATGGTTGCCGCATCGATCACATGCAATGTCATGTTCGGATTCGATGCGACCAACCATTTCATGTCCCGTGTCAGGAGGAAGCTCGTGTGGGGTGGATCCAAACGGAACGTTCGTAGCGGTGCTCCCGTCGTGGCGTCCCATTGACAATAGGCCTCTTGGCTTCGCGTGAGGATGCTCTGACCGTCGGGAGCGAAATAGGCACTCAGCAGAGCGGTACGGTGGCCGACTCCGCCGCGTCGCTCGCCGGTCGCCAAATCGAGCAATTGGGCGGTTAGACCGTCGCCAAAGGCCAGCCAGCGGCCATCGGGCGATAGCGATGCGTTCATGAGCAAACCGCGACTGCCGACATGATCCGTCTTGCCGAATTGCCGGATGGGCTTGCCTTGCTCCAGGTCCCAGATGACCACGCCCTCTCCTGGCCCGATGATCTGAACCAATTCCCGACCGCCAGGTCGGCACATGAAGGTCGAGAATGGCAGGTGTGCCGCATCCCGGAGCCGCTGCACCTCTTTGCCCTCGGCCAAGTCAATGACACAGATTTCTGATCCGCTCGGTGCAATGATTCGGCGGTGGTCTGGTGTTGGAACGGAAATGTGAATCATGTTGGTGTCGATCGATGCTTGGGTGATGTTCTTGACTTTGCCCGTATCGACATCCCAAACGACCACATTAGGCTGGACAGCGCCAGCCGGGGTGTAACTCAGGCCGATCTCCATCAATGTTTTGCCATCGGGTCCGAATTCCATGCGATGAGCATACCGACTGTCTCTTATACACATCTGACGCTGCCG
>JAOAAM010000086.1 GCA_026418875.1 Gemmataceae bacterium
AGATGTGTATAAGAGACAGTACCTACACCTCGTTCGCCTGATCGTCTGCCTTCCCCAAGCCTAGCACCCGGGCTGATCTCGCGGCTCGCTTCCGACGGATTCCACCGATCCCGACCGCCGTGTCCCGCTTCTTCGGCTTGCCGACTCCGCATCCCTGTTTATCTCAATCCTGCAAGAATTTTCGGAAAACCCCGCAAAGGCGGCAAGGCTGACCCATGCCCGACGCTCATCGCCTCCTGACTCTCCTTCGCCAGGCCGCCATCCTCTCTCGGGCCACCGCCGGAAGAGTCGGGCACGTCGTCCATCTCCAAGACGCCGACGACGTGATGATCCTCGGCGATCTGCACGGCAACATGGCCAATTTCGCCCTCGCCCTCAACAAAGCCCAACTCGAGCGTCACCCCCGCCGGCACTTGATCGTCCAAGAGTTGATCCACGGGACGTTTCGTTACCCGGATGGTTCGGACAAATCGCACCAGGCGGTGGACCTTTGGGCCGCGCTCAAGTGCCGGTTCCCGCACCGTGTGCATTACCTGCCGGGAAATCACGAGCTGGCACAATGGACGAACCGCCCCATCGCCAAGGCCGACCTGGATTTGAACGCGAGTTTTCTGGACGGCGTGCGGTTCGCCTACGGGGCCGACGGCCAATCCATCTACTCCGCCTATCTGGACCTCTTTCGATCGCTGCCGCTAGCGATCCGGCTGCCCCATCGTATCTTCGTCTGCCACACGGTGCCGACTCTCCGCGATCAGCAATCGTGCGACTGGCGTCGGCTGGAATCTGCCGAACTCACCGCGGACGACGCACAGCCGGGCGGCCTGATCTATGCCTTGACTTGGGGCCGCGACGTGTCGGCCCCGACGGCGGCCGCCTTCCTCGAGAAGGTGGACGCCGACCTGCTCATCACCGGCCCCATCCCCTGCGACCAGGGGTTCCCCACCCCCAACGACCGTCAGCTCATCCTCGATTCGCTAGGTTCCCCCGCCGCGGTATGCCTGTGCCCCGCGGATCGCCCCCTAACCCTGACCGAGTTGCTGACATGCGTGCAAATCCTCTGATCCGAGGTGTCGCCGTCTTCGCTTCGTCTCGCTTCCAGGGGGCATCGCGATGATGCCACGTCCGCCGGAATTGCCTGACTCGGCATGGGGCGAGGTGGAGCGGGAACTGGTAGTGATCGACGGGCGGAAGTTTCGCATCGACCGGCCCAAGTCCTCGGACCTGTTGCTCGACTATCCCGGCGTGGCGGACGCCTTCCGTGCCGACGAGTACATGCCTTACTGGGCCGATCTTTGGCCCTGTGCCCGCATGTTAGCGAAAGCGATCCTCCGCCGCTCTTGGCCGACTGGGCTGTTGACTCTCGAATTGGGCTGCGGTCTCGGCTTGGGAGGAATCGCCGCTCTTGCCCAAGGTCTGCACGTGGTCTTCAGCGATTACGACCCGAACGCTCTCCGCTTTGCCGCCGCCAACGCTCGGTTGAATGGCTTCAAAAACTTCGAGACGCTCCTCCTCGATTGGCGCGATCCGCCCCCGAGTCGTTCGTTCCCCCTGATCCTCGCCTCCGACGTTTGCTACGAACAGCGGCACATCGACCCGCTGTTGAATGTCCTCCATGCTTTGCTGGCTGCCGGGGGCGAGTGCTGGTTGACCGATCAGGATCGGCCGCCGGCTCCGCTATTCCGCGAGAGATTGGGCCAAAGGGGTTTCCAATATCAATGTGAGCCGATGCGGGTGGGTGTCCCTGGGGGCGACCGCTTCAAGGGGACCCTGTATCGGATTCAACGCAAGGACGGCAAGTTATCCGAACCGCGTGGTCGCTGACGTGGCTGCATCGACCCGACGCAGAAGGCGGGAATTTATGGCCGAAGGAAAATTCCGAATGACCGACCCCCCGCGGGTCACCTTTCTTGGGGCCGTCCGCACCGTCACCGGTTCGATGCACCGGCTGGATGCCCGAGGAAAAACCTTGCTCCTGGATTGCGGACTGTTTCAAGGCTCCCGCCGTGAGTCGCATCAACGGAATCGAAACTTCCCCTTTCGTCCGCGGGACATCGACGGTGTGCTGCTCAGCCACGCGCATATCGACCATTGCGGCAACTTGCCCAACTTGGTGCGGCAGGGGTTTTCTGGTCCGATCTGGTGCACGCCGCCGACTCGGGCGCTGGCCGCCGTCATGCTCGGCGATGCCGCCAAAATTCAGGAAGAGGATGCGGAATACTTGAACCGGAAGCGGAAGCCGGGCGAACCGAAGATCGAGCCGCTCTACGATGGCCGCGACGTCTACCAAACCCTCATCAAGCTCCAAGCCTTGCCCTATGACAAAGCGGTCGAGGTCGTGCCTGGGATCGAGGCGACCTTCGTGGAGGCGGGGCACTTGCTTGGCTCGGCAATGATCCACTTGCGGATCGACCAACGGGGACGTGAGAGCCGCCTCACCTTTACTGGGGACATTGGCCGTCCGGGGACTCCGTTGTTGCGTGATGCTGCCCCGATCCCGCCGGCGGATCTGATCTTGTGCGAGAGCACCTACGGCGGACACACCCACGAAGTCGTCAGCGAGACGGTGGAGCGCCTCGGCGAAGTCGTTCGCAAAACGGTCGAGCGCGGCGGGAAAGTCATCATCCCGGCCTTCGCCGTCGGACGAACACAGGTCATCGTTTATTTCCTCCGCCAACTGAAAAGTTCTGGCCGCATCCCCGACGTTCCGGTCTTCGTCGATAGCCCCATGTCGGTCCGTGCGACGGAGGTGTTTCATGCTCATGTTCAAGCGCTGGACGAAGAGACGCAGGAGTTTTTGCGACGTCACCCGGACTTGTTCGCCCCGCCGACGGTCACTTACATCGAGAGCGTGCATGAGAGCATTCAATTGAACGATCGGGCCGAGCCTTGCGTGATTATTTCCGCGAGTGGGATGTGCGAAGCCGGTCGAATCCTCCACCATCTGAAGCACCATATCGAGGATAAACGGAACACGGTGTTGATTGCCGGCTATCAAGCGGAGGGAACGCTGGGTCGCCGGCTGGTGGAGCGGTATCAAGAGGTCCGCATCTTGGGGCAGACGCGGCAGGTCCGAGCGGAGATCGTCGTTTTGAATGGGTTGTCAGCCCACGTCGATCATCCCGAACTGTTGGCGATGTTGCAACCACTCGTGGAGCGGAACCCGAAGATTCGGCTGGTGCACGGCGAAAGCCCTCGGGGCGAGGCACTGGCCGAGGGCTTGCGATCCGTTGGGTTCACCGACGTCGCCGTGCCGCAGGTCGGCGATGAAACCGCTTTCTAACGCTGAACATGGTGCCGGCCCATCCCGGATGGCAACGGGTCGCCACGGATGGTGCCGGCCCATCCCGGATGGCAACGGGTCACTACGGATGGTCCCGGCTCATTACGGATTGTCACGGTTGGTTTCGTGCCGGCGGAGGCGAGGGTGGCTCTTCAAAAGCCGGCAGACAAATCTCCGCGGCCCGGCGACGCCACGATTCCTTCCCCGTCACACCGGCTTGCGTGAGGTCCCACGGCTGGAAGCCGATTTTTTCGGCGGGCGAGCCAGGCTGCAACCGGAAGTCGCCTCGGGCAGGATCGACAAACAGCGGGTCGGCAATGAGGGAGTCCGCATCTTTGCCCCGCTTCCGCCAATCGTCCCAACTCTGGCCGAGGAGGCGGATCTCACTGCCGTTGCTCCGCCAATACAGATTACGCTCCATGCGGATGTCGCCGCGATCCCACGGACCAGAGAGCAGCTGCCCTCGGTCAAAGTAGACGATGTTGTTGACGAAATCGAACGATCGGTGCGGCTCGACACGGGTGAATTGAAGTTGCTGCTCCCGGGCGAAGGCGAAGATGTTGTTACGGATAATGTTTTCGCGGCCGTAATGCTGATGGAACCCACCGGACTTGGTGTGGTGGACAAGGTTATTTTCGAGGACGATGCCTGAGGAGCCTTCGTCGGTGTAAAGCCCCCAGCCGCCGTAGGTGTGCGAATAGACGTCGTGGATGTGATTACCGCGGATGACAGTACCCGGGGAAGGCCCCAACGTGTACACGCCGCCCAAATCGCTCAGCCAACCCCAGCCGAGGTGGTGGATGTGGTTGAACTCGATGCGATTGCGGACGGCCCGACTTTCCGCGTAGCCCCAGCGCCATCCGACGGAGACGCCGGTGTAGTAGAAATCGGCGATGTCATTGTGCCGAACCGTGTTGTCACCGCTCTGACCGATCCAGACGCCGACGGCACAGGGGAACAGCCGCCCGCCGTGGCGGATGATGTTGTTCTCGATCGTGACGTGGCTGGTCTGGTCGGCGGAATTTGCCGGAAGATTCGCCTCGCCGATGCGGACACCGCCGGCACCTAAGTCGCTCACTTCGCAGTGTCGGATGGAGCAGTCGCGGCAACCTCGGCGAAACCACACGCCATAGGTGCCCACCGAGCCGATTTCGCAGTCCTCAAAATGCACTCCCTTGGCTCCATCGATCAACAGCGCGGCCTCGAGGCTGGCCGCCGCCTGCATCGGCCCGAAACCCTCGGCCGGGGTGACCCACTGTGCATGCCTGAATGCTATCCCTCGAAACACCACGCCCTCGACCCAGCGTCCCTCAGTTGCGTCACCCCGGATGTGCAGCAGAGCTTCGGCGACCGGGGCGATCACCTCGGCCCGGCTCGGCTCCTCCCCCGCACGGGGCAGATACCGTAAGCGACCGTCCGGCGAAAGATACCACTCTCCCGGTTCGTCCAACGCTTTCGGCGTATTCTCCAAAACAAACCCCGTGGATGTGTCCAGCGGATTCCACGGCTTCATCCCCTCGCCCTCGATGACCAGCGTCGAGGTACGGGCGTCCCACCCGGTCAGGTAGCGGCGGGTGTTGTCCCACTTG
>JAOAAM010000306.1 GCA_026418875.1 Gemmataceae bacterium
GTGTTCCACGAACCGACTTGGCAGCACATTCAAGAGTTATTTGCCCGACGAAACCGCCCCTGCCCCGAGCGCAACCGCGTCCAAGCCATGTTTCCCCGCGGGGCCGAGGTTTTGCCGAACCCTTTGGGCACTGCGCCGGGCATCTGGATGCGCTGGGGCGACGCTGTCTTTGCGGCCATGCCGGGCGTCCCCAGTGAAATGAAGGCGATGTTCGAGCAAGAGGTGCGGCCGAGGCTGCTCGCCGCGGGGCTTTCGGCCGGTGTTCTGGTTCAGCGAAAGTTGAACACGTTCGGACTGGGCGAATCGCAGATCGAGGACAAACTCGCCGACCTCACCCGCCGGGGCCATGAGCCGGAAGTTGGGATCACGGCATCGGACGGGACCATCTCGCTACGCATCTTTGTCCGTGCTGCCAACCTGGAGGAGGCGAAGAAGGTCTGGGAACCCGTCGAACGAACCATTCGTGAGCGGCTGGGGAACTTGGTCTTCGGCGTGGATGACGAGGAGTTGCAAGACGCGGTGGTCCGTCTACTCCAGGAGAGGCGGAAGACCGTGGCCACGGCGGAGAGTGCCACGGCCGGGTTGGTCGCGCATCGGCTGGCCTTGGTCCCGGGCGCGAGCCGATGCCTTTTGGGCGGGATCGTCTGCTACGATCCGCGGATCAAGATCGAGGAAGTTGGCGTCCCGGAGTCTGTGATCCGGGAGCACACCGCCGTGAGTGCGGAGACCGCGGCATTCCTGGCCGAGGGGATCCGCCGCCGCTTCCGGTCCGATTATGGAGTCAGCGTGGTCGGTTATGCTGGTCCCGAGGCGGGGGGCGGGCGACACCCCGTGGGCACGACTTACGTCGCCGTAGCCTGGGAGGGAGGCCATCGCGGTCATCACTTCCAATGGCCGGGGACTCGGGAGGAAATCCAGAGCCGCATGGCAAAAATGGCCCTGAACGCGCTCCGCCTTCGCTTACTCGAAGAGGCAGACTGACGGCACGCAGGCAAGGGTCGTCGCACGCGCCCAAGTCAAACGGGCAGCCCCAGCCGACGCTTGCATTCGTCCAGGATCGCCACGGTGGCCGTCGCCCCCACGCGGGTGACGCCCAAGGCTCGAACGGCCAGCAGCCGGTCGAATGTCCGCACGCCGCCAGCGGCTTTCACTTGCACGTGCGCCGGGGAGCATCGCCGCATCAGACGCAAATCCTCGTCCGTCGCGCCCGAATCGCCATAGCCCGTCGATGTCTTCACCCAGTCGGCACGAAGCTCGCCGCAAATTTGGCACAATCGTTCCTTGTGCGAATCTTGCAAAAAACAGTTCTCGAAGATGACTTTGACTTTCGCCCCTTTGCCGTGTGCCAACTCGATGACCGCGGCGATGTCCCGAGCGACGTAATCCCAATCGCCCGAGAGGACTTTGCCGATGTTCACGACCATATCTAGCTCGACGGCTCCGTCCGCGATCGCTTGAGCGGCTTCGTCGCGTTTGATCTTGGTCACATGCCCGCCGTGTGGGAAGCCGACCACTGTGCCGACAAGCGTCTTCGATCCCCGGAGGATGCGAGCGGCCATCGGGACGGCGTAGGGTTTGATGCAAACGGAGGCGACTTCGTAGCGGCGTGCCAACTCGCACCCCTTCTCCAACTCGCTGTCCGTGAGCACAGGTTGCAATAGCGAATGGTCGATCATGCCCGCAATTTCGGCGTAGGTAAACTCGGACATTGGGGTGTTCTCCATAATCCGGGGCATCGAGGGACATTCTGGTAATTGCACGGTGCGGTGAACAGGGAAATTGAATCTTGCGATTCGGACGAGCTTCGTTATGTCAGCGAGGCGGGTCGATATTTCTCGGGACGAGGTTCCCCCACCGGCGGAGGTAGATAATGCGGCTGATACTGGCTGTCTTGGCCTTCAGCCCACTGGCAGTGCAGGCCCAATCTCCGGGCATCCGCATCGAGACGATTCGAGCCGATGAAGTGGAAGTCCGCTGCGAGCCGGGGTCGAAGACGCCGGTGACGAGCATCTTGCGAAAAGGGGCAAGGGTCTACGTTCGAGGTCAAGTCGGCTCCGGCGAGGGCACCTACCTGCAAATCCTGCCGCCTCCTGGCTCGGTGAGTTGGGTTCCGGCGGCGGTCGTCACCAAGATGGGGGCCCCCGTCCGGGGTCGGCAGGCGTTTCGCATCGATGGCGACTCCGCCGACGGCGAGGTGCCCATTCACGCCGGAGGCACATCGCTCGATGACGGCCCCTTGCCGCAGTTATCCCTTAAAGTACCGCGGGGTACGCAAGGGTTCATTCGGGGGAATCCGGTGGCGGCCAGTTGGGGCGATCGCAAAAAATGGTATCCCATCGACCCATTGCCCGGCGAGGTGCGTTACATCCCGGCAAGTGCCTTGCAAGAGTCGAACCCTGCTGACATCGCTGCCCGCAAGCGAGGATCCGTCACGGGTCAACTCACCTCGACTCCCGCTCGGGACGGCACCACGCTTTTTCGCCAAGCGCGGCAAGCGGATGCCGAGGGACGCATCGACGAGGCAATCGAGTTGTACCAACAGGCCGCAAGGGAACTCTCCGTTTCCGACGACGCGGCGGCGAATTTCTGTGCCACCCGGGTGTACGAATTGCGCCAACGGCGGAACTTGGGCAACGCTTCGTTGACGAGCCGGCCCCAGAATTCAAGCCCGACCGACCCCAGACCGGCACCACGGCGCGGCAGCACCGAGTTCACTCCGCCTCCGTTCGGCGGCGGCAACGACTTCACCCCGCCTCCGACTCGCAACGCTCTGCCGGCGGGGTGGCGGGCGTCGGGGCCGGGCCTGTTGCGGCGGGCACCGTTCCAAATCGATCAGCGAGCTACGTATGCTTTGCTGGATCGGCAACGGAACCTGATGTATTACGTGACGGCCGAACCGGGACTCAATCTTGAACCCTTTGTTGAGCGCTGGGTCGATTTGCACGGCACGGTCGAAAACCGGGAAGACGTGCGCGGGGCACCGCACCTGCGGGTCGCACACGTCTTCCTATTACGTTGAACAAAGGCCGGGCTGAAGTTCGTCGGCGGAGTGGCTTGGCCTCAGTGATTCAGGATGAATTCCCGGCTGTTGAGCAACGCCCAGAACACATCCTCCCAGAACTGCTGCGGGGCACCGGCACCCGTCTTGGTGAACTCCCGACGAACCAAGGCAACCTCGCGCTCGTTGGCCCGGCGGCCCAAGGCAGCGAGGGTCAGTTGATGCAGCACGGCGTCGACGCTGCTTCGACCTTTGGCCATGGCGTTCAACACCGTGTTGTTCTCTGCCCGGGTCAATTCCTGTTGCAGTTCGCGACCGTTCATCAGCAGCAGGGCCTGCACCACCGTGCCGTTGAAGGTGATTTCGTTCCCCTCGTCGTCGCCGAAATTCGTGGTCAGCTTGGCCAACCACTGTTCCCGCAGTTGCTTCCTTTCCTCGCTGATCCCGCGGATGCCGGCGGACTTCTTCTTGTTGGCGGCCTTCGGATCGGGGGGTTGATCCAACGCCGTCCGCAGCGAGTCGTACAGTTGCTCCGGCGACATGGCCTTGAGCAACATTCGGCTGAAGGCGACCTCATGCTCCGGCTTGGAGTTCGTGTTGTTCGCCTGGCACGACAAGGCGTATGCGTCGCTGGTGCAAATCCAGGTGATCAACTCGCGCAGGTCATACTTGTATTGCTGGAACTGGGCGGCCAAGCCGTCCAAAATCGCGGGGTGAATAACCGGGTTGTGCTCGCCGAAGTCGTCCACCGCCGGTTGCTGTCCCAAGCCACGCCCGAAGAAATGTCCCCACATCCGGTTCACCATCGCCTTGGGAAACATCTCGTGCGAGATCACGAACTCGGCGAGGGCTTCGCGCCGTCGGTTCGTCGAGGCGGAGATCGTCCGTCCGTCGAGAAACTTCGGACCGATGGCTTTGACCACGGCCTGGCGGTCCTCGTAATACACGACGGAGGTGGAATTCATCTCGGCGTTATCCACGAGCGTCAGCACCGCGGCCGGGGCGTTCCGCTGGTTGTCCATGTTCGGTTGGCCCTGCCGCTCGACCTGCCGGAAAAATGCATTCACCCCCCAGAAATGGCTCTGCTTCCACTCCGGGTTGAACGGATGCGCGTGGCATTGAGCGCATTGAATCTGAATCCCCAGAAACAGCCGGGTCGTCCGCGAGGTCACGGGCACCATGTCGAACTGCCCTTCCTCCCGACTGTTGTTTTGCGGCTCTCCCAGGTGGGCCAAGATGTAATTGACGGCACCGTTCTTGTCGTTCGACCCGGTGGCGGTCAGCAGGTCGCGGACGATTTCATCCCACTTGCGATTCTTGCTTAGCTGCTCCGCGAACCAAGCGCGGAGTTGCTCATGGTAAGTTCGATTGGCGGACCGCGTCAGTAGGTAGGTCGCCCACATGTCCGACCAATGGTCCTCGAACTCCTCGCGGTAGTACGGATCATACAGCAGCCGCTGGATCAGCTTGGCCCGCTTGTTTTTCGCATCGGTATCTCGGACGTAGTTTTCCACTTCCCAAATCGCGGGGATCCGGCCGACAAGATCGAGGAACGCGCGACGGACGAATTCGTAGTCGCTGGCGCGAGCCGACGGTTTGATGTTGTTTGCGGACCAGAATTTCGCCAACTCCGTGTTGATCAACTCGGTCGCTGGATGCACTCCCTTGGCGCTGTTGGCTGCACCATCGCTCGACGATGCCGACTTTTCCGAATCGGAGGCCCGGCCCGACTCGCCGGCGGCAGCAACCACCGGCAGCACGAGGCTCAGCGCCAAGATAAAACCAAAGCAGGCTCGCCATCGACGAAAAATCATGTTGCGAACTCCGCGATGAAAAACGGTCGCCTTGGTGCCAAGGCGGGCAAATGAACCGTCTTTGACTATCCTAACTGACGAATCGGCGTGACGGAAGGGACGTTGCCAGGGTTCGAAAAAATCGCCGCGTTGACTTGACTTGTGACGTTTCGCTCCAGACCGATTTGTCCGGGGCGCACGCAACCCGCGGTTCCCGTGGTCGTTTCAAGTCCAATCAACCCCACGCCACCGGGTTCGCGACGACGACCCGCCGGTCGGAATCGCTGCCGGCGACGGGGGGCACGGGAATCAACTCTGCAATGCCGCTTGGATGTCTTCGGCTGTGATGAGGCGAGCAGGTTTGCCGAGCTTCGCGCTCAACCAACTTTGCACTGCGGGGGTGTACGGCGGCTTGCCCGAACGAATGAGGTTGCGCATCCGCTCGTCCCGCCGTGCTCGCTCCTTGGACTTACGCTCGCCATTTTCGCGCCGGGATCGTGCTTGATCCGCCTGAATTTGGTTTTTGCGAGTGCGACGGACGCCCATGTCGCCGATCTCCCCTATGGTGCTTATTTGGTACTGACGTTTTATACTCAGCCCGCCTCCCGGCAAGTTCAGTTTAGATGCTGTAGTCTGGGACGAAGACACGCATCTGCCGCGGAGAGACGTAGACTCGATCTCCCGGTTCAAGCCGCAACTCGGCGAATTCGGTGGCAGCCAGGTCCACATTCAAAAGCAAGCCGAACTCGTCGGATCGAACACGAACCTTCATCACGGCCCCGGCGGGAGTGATGTGGACAACTTTGCCCTCCAGGCTCGAGCCGCCGCGGTTGAATCGGTCGATGCGGAGTTCGTGCGGCCGGACGTAGACGGCAGCGTCTCGGGTTTCCGGATGAGGGTAATTCGGGTAGTCCATTTCCAGTTCGCCAAGGCGGGCTTTGCCGTTTTGCAGGCTCACATTCAGCACGTTGACATTGCCCAGGAAATCGAGGACGAAGGCGTTGGCGGGGTGCTCGAAGACCTCCAGCGGCGTGCCGGCTTGCTCGATTCGGCCGCGGTTCATGATGACCACCTTGTCGGCCACGTCGAATGCCTCTTCCTGATCGTGGGTGACGAAGATGCTGGTGACGCCCAGTTCATCGTGAAAGCGGCGCAGCCACCCCCGCAGCTCCAGCCGCACCTTGCGATCCAAAGCGCTGAACGGTTCGTCCAGAAGCAGGACGCTCGGTTCGGGGGCCAAGGCGCGGATCAGAGCCACCCGCTGCCGTTGACCGCCGGAAAGCTGCGATGGATATTTCCACCCGATCTCTTCCATTCGCACCAGGTGGAGCAATTCGTTGACCCGCTGACGGATACGATCCTCTGGCCAATGACGCACTCGCAATCCGAAGGCGACGTTCTCGAACACGGTCATGTGGCGGAACAGGGCGAAATGCTGGAAGACGAAGCCGACGTTCCGCTCGCGGGCGTTGCGATGGGTGACCTCGTCGTCCAGGTGATGCACGCTACCCGAGTCCGGCATTTCGAGACCGGCGATGATCCGCAACAGCGTGGTCTTGCCACAGCCCGACGGACCGAGCAGCGCGAGCAGCGACCCCGTCTCCGCCTCGAGGCTGACGTCGTCCAGGGCGACGAATTTGCCGAACCGCTTCGTGATATTGCGAACCGAGATACTCATTCGGCCCCCGCGTGTTGAGCCAAACGCCGGGCTTCCTCCAGTTGCTGGCGTGCCTTGCGTTCGACGGTCACTTTGAGCAACAAGGTGCCGACCGCCAGGAGCGTCAGCACCGAGGCCACGGCGAACGAACCCGGCAAATTAAACTCCTGAAACGCCTTCTCCACCCGCAAGGGCATGGTATCGGTTTGACCCGTGATGTGCCCGGACACCACCGAGACCGCCCCGAATTCACCCATGGCCCGGGCATTGCACAGGATGACGCCATACAGCAAACCCCAGCGGATGTTCGGCAAGGTGACCCGCCAGAAGACCTGCCAGGCGTTCGCTCCCAGGCTGATGGCCGCCAGTTCCTCGTCCGGCCCGATGGCCTCCATCACCGGAATCAACTCCCGCGCGACGAACGGCAAGGTCACGAATGTGGTGGCGATGACCAGTCCCGGCGGGCTGAACAATATCTTGATCCCGTGCTCCCGCAACCACGGCCCCAGATAACCCTGCTGCCCGAACAACAGGACGAACAG
>JAOAAM010000139.1 GCA_026418875.1 Gemmataceae bacterium
CGAAGCCCGGTGAGCGGTCGATCCGGGGGAGGCGTATCGCGGAGGGCTTCCGCCAATCGGCGAATCGAAACACCCAACCCCGGATGACGCACGTTCGGGGCGATTTCAACCAGAGGCTCCAGCACGAAGCTCCGCCGCCACATCCGCGGATGTGGGATGAGTGGAGCGTCTTCGGTTCGTACCCAATCGTCGTAGAGCAGCAGATCCAGGTCCAACGTCCGCGGAGCGTTCGGCTCTTCCCGCGTTCGTCCGAAACGTTGCTCCACTTCCTGCAGGACGCGAAGGAGGGCTTCGGGAGACAACTCGGTTTCGAGGGCGGCGGCGGCATTCAGATACATCCCCTGCCCCGGCGGTCCCCCAACGGGCTCGGTCTCGTGGTACGTCGATCGAGCCATGACTCGGACTTGCGGATGTCGATCCAACTCGTCCAAGGCCGCATCCAGGTATCCCTTGCGGTCGCCCAAGTTGCTCCCCAGCGCGATGTATGCCGTGTGATTCATTTGGTTGTTCTACGGCGAGACCTTCAACGATGGATGGGACATGCAGGTCGGCGAGATATTGATAAAACCGGGATCGGCCGACGGCGGAGAGGCCTCGGCTTGCGGTTCGACGATAAATTCCCGACAATGACGCTACCTGCCTGACTCAAGAATCCATCTTCGGCGAGGATTTGTCATGCGTTCACGTCGCACTGCATCCACAACTTCATTGCCGACCCGCCGGTCGTTCCTGCGCACAGCGGGAGCCACTGCGGGGACGCTGTCGGCATTGACGCAGTTCCCGGGGGGAGTTTTTGCTGGCGGCGATTCCGTGATTAGGGTGGGATTGGTGGGTTGCGGCGGCCGAGGGACTGGAGCATTGTTCAACGCCTTGGCCGCTGACAAGAACACCAAGGTCTATGCCTTGGGCGATGCGTTCCGCGACAAAGTCGACGAGGCGTTGGCGAGTGTGAGCCGGTCCTTCTCGCCGCAGGTGGACGTGGGCGACCGCTGCTTCGACGGGTTCGATGCTTACAAGCATGTGATCGACTGCTGCGACTTCGTGATCTTGGCCACGCCGCCGCATTTCCGGCCGCTGCACCTTCAGGAGTGCGTGGAAAAAGGCAAGCACGTCTTCTTCGAGAAACCTGTCGCTGTCGATGCCCCCGGAGTGCGGTCCGTCATCGAATCGGCGAAGAAAGCCAAGCAAAAAAACCTGTGCTTCGCCAGCGGCTTCTGCTACCGCTATGACCTTGCCAAGCGGGAGACGATTCAGCGGATCCATGATGGCGCGATCGGCGACGTCCTGGCCATCCACATCACGTACAACGCTGGGCCGCTGCGGGCACGGGAACGGGAAAAAGGTTGGACGGACATGCAGTACCAGGTGAGGAACTGGTACTACTTCACCTGGCTTTCGGGGGATCACATCGTCGAGCAGCACGTGCACAACCACGACAAGGTGTCTTGGGTGCTGCGTGGCCAGATGCCCGTTGCCGCGACCGGGAGCGGCGGGCGCCAGGGTCGGACGGAAGCCAAGTACGGCAACATCTACGATCATCACGCCGTGGCTTACGAGTACGCCAATGGCCTGAAAGTGTTCTCTTTCTGCCGACAGATGCGGGACACGCACTTCGAGGTCTCCGATCACGTCATCGGCTCGAAGGGCCAAGCGCAACTGATGGACCACACCATCACCGGCGCGGTGAATTGGTCGTACAAGGGCGAAGCACCCAACATGTACCAGCGGGAACTCGACGAGATTATCGCCTCGATCCGCTCGGGGAATCCCATCAACGACGGCGAATCCGCGGCCTTGAGTTCGATGATGGCGATCATGGGACGGATGGCGACTTATTCCGGCCAGAGGGTCACCTGGCAAGAGGCTTTTGAATCGCAGTTGTCGTTGGGACCTGCCGAATACGGCTGGGACAAGCCAGCGCCGCCCGTGGTCGTGGCCATGCCGGGCAATCCAAAGCACCGAGCATTTTGAACGGTAGACCAAAGACG
>JAOAAM010000320.1 GCA_026418875.1 Gemmataceae bacterium
TCGCTCGTCGGCAGCGTCAGATGTGTATAAGAGACAGGGCGTGGATGGAGCCGTGATCGCTGAGGAGGTCAAAGTCCGCGGCGAGAAGAATCCGAACATCGGCTACGACGCCAACACCGGCGACTACGTGGACATGTTCAAGGCAGGGATCGTGGATCCGACGCGGGTGACGAAGTCGGCACTGACGAATGCGGCGAGCATCGCTGGCCTGATGCTGACGACGGAAGTCCTCGTGACGAAGATCGACGAAGACGACCCGAAGCAGAAGATCGCCGGCGCTATCCGGTGATAAAATAGGTTTGTGGATCGCGAACGGCGGTCGTCACCGATGGGGTGAGTGGCCGCCGTTTCCCTTCCGTGAACCTCTGAAAAGACCCGCGAGGCGTGGATGGCCGCGAAGCGCGACTACTACGAAGTGCTCGGAGTGAGCCGCGACGCCACCGCCGATGAAATCAACCGCGCCTTCCGCAAACTGGCGCTGCAATTTCACCCGGACCGAAATCCGGGAGATGAGGAGGCTGCCGAGCGGTTCAAAGAGGTCAATGAGGCGAATGAAGTCCTCAGCGACCCGAACAAGCGTCGGCTGTACGACCGAGGCGGACACGATGCCCTGCGGAACGGCGGGGCCGATCCCTCCGGCGGAATGCGCTTCGGTGGAAGCATCTTCGAGTTCATTCAGGATTTGATGGGCGGCCGTCAGCATGGGCCGCGGGACGGTGCCGACATCCAGGTCATCGTGGACCTGACCCTCGAAGAGGCTTACCGGGGCGTCACCAAGACGGTGTACTACCAACGCGAGGAAAATTGCCCGGATTGCTCGGGCAGCGGCATCCGGCCGCAAGCACGACCGCCCTCTTGCCGTCGTTGTAGCGGAACGGGCGTGGAGGTAGTCCGCGGCTTCTTCGGTATCCCGCAGCAGCAAGCCTGCCGCGCCTGTGGTGGGCTTGGCGTGGTCGTCAGCGACGCCGACTTGTGCCGAGCCTGTCGGGGTCGCGCTCGAGTGAAGCGCGAGCGGCAACGACCCGTGGAAGTGCCGCCCGGAGTTGATACCCGGGATGCCCTGACTATTTCGGGTGCCGGACATGCCGGCGAGCCGGGCGGGAACAACGGCGACCTGATCTGTGTTTTCCGCGTCGCCCCGCACCGGCTGTTCGAACGCAACGGGCAGAATTTGATCCTCAAAGATCCCATCCCGCTGACTTTCGGCGAGGCAGCGTTGGGCACGACCGTACAGGTGCCGAGTTTCGACGGCCCGATTCCGCACGAGATCGAACCCGGCTTGCAGAGCGGCACACGCTTGCGGTTCCCGGGCCGCGGGATGCCCAACGTCAACAATCCGAAAGAGCGCGGGGATCTGATCGTGCCGGTCGTCGTGGTGACGCCGCGAAACTTGACCCCGAGACAGCGGGAACTGTTGCAAGAGTTTTCCGAAATCGAGAGGAAACAAAGCTCTCCCGAGCGGAAAAGTTTTTTCGAGAAAGTGCGGGATTATTTCCGTGGCGACGAGAAATCGAGTTAGCCCATGAGCGAGAATGCACGACCGGACACCGAACAACAACCCGTGGCGGACACACCGGCAACGGCCACTTCGGCGACTCCGGAAGAGAATTGGCAGCAGCGAGCCGAACAGGCCGAACGCCAACGCGACGAGTACCTTGCGCTGTTGCGGCAATCGCAGGCCGATTACGAAAACGCCCACCAGCGGTATCGTCGGGAACGCGAATTGGACCAGAAGTACAGGGGTGAGAAATTGGCCTTGGATCTGCTGCCGGCCTTGGACAACTTGGATCGGGCTTTGGCGGCGGCGAAAGATGCGGGGGACGACTCCCCCTTGTGCCATGGTGTGGCGCTCGTCCGCCATCAATTGATGGATGCCCTGAAAAAACACGGGATCACTCCCATCGAAGCCTTGGGGCAGCCTTTCGACCCCCACGTTCACCAGGCGTTGGCGTCGGTCGAGGCTCCCGACAAAGCGCCGGACAC
>JAOAAM010000192.1 GCA_026418875.1 Gemmataceae bacterium
TACTATGCAAGCGCCATGAGGAATTCCAGAGGATAGGTCGCGCATTTTCGGTTCGGAGCGTCTGGATGGGGCCAACCGCGTCGCTGTCTCGGGTATCAAGCGCACACTTGGCACAATGTGCACGCCGCAAACCCCTGCCCGGGTGCGACGATCGTCCGAAATACTCCACGCAGCCGCCACCACACCCCGCCCGAGTGACATTCAGCTGCTCAAGTTCCCTGCCGAAGGCGACCGACACCCGGCGACGCTGTACCGACCCAGTCGCTCCCGAGTTGCACGTGGGCCGTGTTACAGCTGAAGTTGGCCCGAAGACACCTGGCGATGACCGAACCGAGCGTTTTCGCGTAGGATGAGGAACGCATGAACTCTTTCCAGTGCGCCCAGGGCCATCAATGGTTGGACGAGGACACCGGCCGCGACTGCCCCACCTGCGGCAGCCCGGCGGTGCAAGGGACGGATTCGTACGTGACGATTCGCCGGACAGACAGCGCGCTGAAACCGAGCGCCTCGGAACAGGAGGATAGCGAGGCGACCTGGCCAAGTCCGTCGCGGGCCATGGAGGTTCCGCCGATTGTGCCCGGCTTCGAGATCGAGCGGGAACTGGGTCGGGGTGGAATGGGGGTGGTGTACCTGGCCCGGCAGGTGGACCTGAATCGGCCCGTGGCGTTGAAAATGATCCTCTCCGGACTGCACGCCGGACCGAGTGAGTTGGCCCGATTCCGCACGGAAGCCCGCGCTGCCGCTCAATTGCAACACCCGAACATCGTGCAAATTTACGACGTGGGGGAAGCGGAAGGCCGACCCTACCTCGCCCTTGAATACGTCCCCGGGGGAAGCCTGGCGTCGCGCCTGACCGGCCAACCGTGGTCGCCTCGGGATGCAGCCCGCCTCATCGAGACACTTGCCCGGGCGATTCAGCATGCCCACAGCCGGGGCGTCATCCACCGCGATTTGAAACCGGCCAACATCCTGCTGGCTTGCGATGGCGCAACCAAACCTTCGACCGAGGCAAAACGAACCGCGTCGGGGCTGCAAGGTCCGCTGATCCCGAAGATCACGGACTTCGGGCTGGCCAAGCAACTGAGCGATGAGGAGCAACCGACGGGACCGACCCGCACGGGAGCCGTGGTCGGCACGCCCAGCTACATCGCGCCGGAACAAGCCAGCGGCAAAGCGCGAGCTGTCGGCCCAGCGGCGGACGTGTATTCGCTGGGTGCGATCCTGTACGAGTTGTTGACCGGCCGCCCGCCGTTCCGTGGCGAAACCCCACTCGACACGGTGTTGCAGGTGATGGCGGATGAACCGGTCCCCCCCCGCCGCTTGCAGCCCAAGGTTCCCCGCGACCTGGAGACGATCTGTCTGAAATGCCTGGAGAAAGAGCCGCGCAAACGCTACGCCTCGGCCTGGGAACTCGCGGAAGATTTGCGCCGATTCCGGGAGGGTCGGCCGATCCTGGCACGCCCCAGTTCGACCTGGCAGCGAGCGTGGAAATGGGCGAAGCGCAAACCGGCGTTGACGTTGCTGATCCTCGGCGTGCTCGGGGCCGTCTTGGCGGGCTTCATCATTTCCGTCAAAGTCAATGTGGAGTTGCAAGCCGCTGCCGACCGAGAACGCGAGTTGGCTCGACAAGCGGAATGGCAGCGTCAGGTCGCCGAGGCCGAGCGACAGCGGGCCTTAGAGGAAACGTTGCGTGCCGAAGACCTGCGCCGCCAGGCACAGTTGGAGGCGACGCTGGCTCGGCGTGGCAACTATGCGTTGCAACTGGCGCAGGCGTTTGCCCTGAACGAGCGCGACCCGCTCCAGGCAGCGATGCTGTTGGATGATCCGAGACGCTGCCCGCCGGAGTTGCGCGACTTCACTTGGGGTTACTTGCGTCGGTTGTGCCGACGCGAGAGGCCGCCGCTCCAGGGGCACCTCATCAGCGTGAGTGCGTTGGCATTTTCTCCGGATGGGACATGGTTGGCCTCGGCGGGCTGGGATCGAGCGATTCGGTTGTGGCAGCCGCGCCTCGGGACCACGCCTTGGGCCTCTGCCGCTCTGCACGAGGGTTTGATCACGTCGATGGCGGTACATCCGAGCGGTCATCTTCTGGCAACGGCCTCGGACGATCACACGGTGCGGTTATGGTCGGTCAGCCGGCCGCTGCTGTGGCATCCGCCTGGCGGGGTGTGGATCCTCCCTTGGCCCATCCTCCGCGAGCATGCGCTGTTACCGCTTCCGCATTCGCAAGGGGCACGCTCCCTCGCCTTCAGCCCCGACGGCAAGCGCTTGGCGACCGGCGGTTATGAAGGCTCCATCCGCCTTTGGGACATCGCCAGCTTGAGGGAAATTGCCGCCGTCCGCGCTCACGAGGGCGAAATCTGGGCGTTGGCCTATTCGCCGGACGGCCAGATCGTGGCCAGCGGCGGCCAGGATCGCCAGATCCACTTGCGGGATATGCGACGGGCCGAGGAAAGCCCCGGAGAGTTCCGCCTGGACACGCTGGGCGGCCACAACGATGCCGTCACCGCCCTCGCCTTCAGCCCCGATGGCAAGACGCTCGCCAGCGGCGGCGGTTTCGACGATCAATCCCTGCGACTGTGGGACGTCGCCCGACGACGCGAAAGGCACCACCTTCGCGGCCACACCCGTGCCATTTACGCCGTCGTCTTCGCACCCGATGGACAAGCCGTCGCCACGGGAAGCGCCGATGGCACCATCCGCCTGTGGGATCCCACCACGGGACGGCAGCGCATCGTGCTGCATGGCCACCCCGCCCAGGTCCACGCCTTGGCGTACTCGCCCGATAGCCGACTGCTTGTCAGCGGCGGAGCCGATCGCGTGATTCGGTTATGGGATTTGGATGAACACCGCGAAGAGACGCGGCGAATCCAACTCGCCGGCTTGGGACTCATCCACCTGACTCCCGACGCTTCACAGGTGGTCTTCGCCGATCAGTCCGGCGTGCAAGTGTGGGACGGCGTCGAGACAGTGCCTCGGCTTCTGCCCGAGGGACAAATCGCCGCGGATCTGGTCGCGACCTCGTCTCAAGCGATCGCCACGGTCGATCGCAGCGGCACGCTGCGCTTGTGGCGCCAGGGGCAGCCGCCGAAAATTCTGCCCGGCGTGGCTCGACGTGAAATTCGCTCCCTTGCGGTCGATCCACGGGGCGAATGGGTGGTTCTCGGATTGCAAAATGGCCAGGTGCGCGTGGTGTCTTTCACTGGGGCCGAGCCGGTGACGCTGCCGGGCAGGCACCGCGGGCCGGTGACCGCCTTGGCGATCAGCCGCGACGGACGAACCATTGCCAGCGGCGGCGATGATCGGCTCGTTCGGGTATGGAATCAGGGACCGGAGCGGGGGCAGGGACAGGAGCAAGAGCAGATCCTCCGCGGCGCAGGCCATCCGATCCGCGCTCTTGCCTTCAGCCCCGACGGTGGCCGGCTGGCCAGTGGCAGTCTTGGCGGCGTCGTCCGACTGTGGGATCTGCCGACCGGACAATCGCTCGCCGATCACTCCGGCCACACCGACACCGTGACGTGCCTCGTCTTCAGCCCCGATGGCCTGACGCTGGCAAGCGGCAGCGAGGATCGCACCATCAAACTCTGGGACGCTCACACCGGTCACGAACGACTCAGCCTCACCGGGCACACCGAAGCGCTCGCCGATCTCGCCTTCGCCCCAGACGGTTCCCGACTGGCTAGCGTGAGCATGGCCGGGGTTCTCAAAATCTGGCGGGCCGATCCCCGCCCCTGACCGCTTGCTGTCCACGGCCTCGGCCGATCGGAGGTGCCGCCCGTGACTCTCTCCTTCGCCCCCGCTTCGACTCACGAATTCTGCGATGCCTTGCCGCTGTTGTTCGGCCATCTGCGACGTGACGAGGCGCTGGAGCGAAGTCGGCTCGGCTTGCAACTTCTCACCGACTCAGCGCTCGAATCTCCCGCCAATTTGTTCACCGCGCGGGTCGGTCATGCCCTGGTCGGTGCCGTGCTCGTCCAAGCCTTGCCCGGAGGTGTCGGCGTCCTTTGGCCGCCTTGCGCTCCGCAGCGCCCCGACGTGGAAGATGAACTGCTGCACATCGCCCTGCGCTGGATGCGGGAACACCATGTCGATCTAGTCCAGGCTACCCTCGGGCCAAAGGATGCCCCCCTCGCGGAGCCGCTCCGGCGTGGCGGATTCACTCAACCGACACAATTGATCTTCATGGAACGGCCCTCGGTCTCGCTTTCGCAAGACGGTCTTTGCCTCCGCTTCGACTCGTCCCGTTTGAACGATCTGCAAGCGGCCCTTTCGGCTTGCCTGTCCGAATCGCTGGACTTCCCCGAACTCCATCCGCTCCGCTCCATCGCCGACGTTCTCCAGGGCTTCCGTCTTGCTGGCTCGTCGCCGGACCATTGGTGGCTGCGGTGCGAAGGCGATGCGATCGTCGGCATGTTGATGCTCGCCCCTCACCCGCCGGGTGCTTGGGAGGTGACCTACCTCGGCGTGGTTCCGTGGGCGCGAAGGCGAGGCCATGCGAGGAAGCTGTTGCAGTTCGCCCTTTGCGAGACCCACCACGCCGGTGCCGATACCTTGAGCGTGTGCGTCGATGGCCGGAACATCCCGGCGCGGCATCTCTATCACAGCTGTGGGTTCCACGAGCGGGAGCGTCAAGACGTTTACTTTTACCGTTGGCCGACATGAGCATCGAATCCCAGACGTTGCCCCCGATTCCCGCCTGGAGCCGCAGCCGCCGGCTCCGCTTGCTGCTGGGTCTGGCGCCGGTGGTGATTTTCGGCGCGATCATCGTCGGCTGGTTGGCTTACACCTTGTTCGACCAGACCCGCTGGTGGCATCGCGCCGACGAAGCCAACGTGCGTGAGTGGCTCGATGAATCCCGCATCCATCGCAAATCGCTGCCGGAGCTGGCCCGAGAATACGTGGCCCTCCACCGGCAGGCGCGACAGCGTGGCATGCCTTTCGCCGACGATGACGAACGCCGGGCCGAAATCACGGAACAGCTCGCCGCCCTCACCGACCCGACGCGCTTGTTCGCGACGCAACTGCCCCTTTTCCCCGAGGTCTACCGCATCACCGTGACCTTCGATGATCCTGTCTCTTATACACATCTCCGAGCCCACGAGAC
>JAOAAM010000205.1 GCA_026418875.1 Gemmataceae bacterium
CAGGCCAAGCGTGTCCATTTCAAGCCACCGTTTGTCGTCGCCAAGACGACGCCCAAGCTGGAGCCGTTGGGCAGTTCCTCGCGTCCGACAGCCCAGCCGACAAACGGGCTGACGAAATGGACGGCGCGGAGGGAAGCGCGGGTGCCGGTCGGTTGACGTTCCCAAGTGACGCCGCCATCGATGCTGTGCCAAACAACGCCCTCGTCGCCGACAGCCCACCCCTCCTGCGCATCGACGAAATAGACCGAGCGAAGGCAGGCGTCGTTTAACCGTTCCTGACCGACCGACGCGGTTCCGACACTCGCGCACATGCCGATGAGCAAGCTGCACCCCGCCGCGATCCACGCTTTCATCCGTGACATCCTCTGCTCCGAATTCAGTCGAACAGCCAGAACCGCACGATGCAGTACAACGCGCTGACGGCGTCCTTCCAGCCAATCTTCTTGCCTTCCTCGTAGGTGCGTCCTGAATAGCTGATTGGGACTTCGAACACGCGCCAACGGCGGTTGCGTGCCACTTTCGCCGTGAACTCCGGCTCGAAGCCGAACCGATTCGCTTTCAGTCGCATTCCCCGAAGGACCTCCCGGCGGAAAGCCTTGTAGCATGTTTCCATGTCGGTGAGGTTCAAGTTGGTCAGCATGTTGGAGAGTGTCGTCAAGAGGCGGTTCGCGACGGCGTGCCAGAAATAAAGCACCCGATGTCGCTCCCCGATGAAACGCGAGCCGAAGACCACGTCGGCTTGATTTTCGATGATGGGTTGAAGCAAGCGGTTGTAGTCGGCGGGGTCGTATTCGAGATCGGCGTCCTGAATGATGATGACATCACCCGTGGCATGGGCGAAACCGGAGCGCAGGGCCGCCCCTTTGCCCTGATTTACCGCGTGTCGGACGAGAACGATCTCCGGGCAATCCGCCGCGATTTTCGCAAGAACCTCGCTCGTCCCGTCGGTGCTGGCATCATCGACGACGATGATCTCCTTCGGGAAGGGTGCCGCGCGTACCCGACGCAGCAATTCGTCCACCCAAGCTCGTTCGTTATAGACCGGCACGACCACCGACAGTTTGAAATCAGCCGGAACCTCGAACAGCCCCAACTGCCGGCACGCGCCTTCACCCAAACATTGACGCAATTGTGCGAGTCGCTCGTCCCACGAAGTCGATGGAGGCGAGACGACCGGAAATGCGTTCGGTCTCGTCGAGGGGTGTTGGTGAAAAACCGCGGCCATTTTCGCAGTCCTCGCTGGTGGCCGCGGATTATCGACCGAATTGGCAGATCAGGTCAAGAGCGGTTTGTCCGTCGCCAACGGCGCGAGACGGCGAGGATCGCCAGCCCTAAGCCCGCCAAGCCCACTGTGCCCGGCTCGGGGACATCGCGCAGTTGGTGCGGCTCGGCGGGAGCGCCCGTCGTCACGATTTCCCAATCGATTAGGTCCGGTTCCGACCAAATGTCCTCCGGAGGCAACTCGATGCCGAAAATCGGCAGGTCGGTCGGCTCCTCGATCGGATCGACCACGGCATCCTCCACCGGTTTATCAGTTTCGGGGACGGTGTCCGGGGCGATCGGCGCAGATGGCTCAATCGGTGTTGGGCGACCGCCGAAAGCGTGAACCGTCCCTCCGAGCAGAATCGAGCAAATCACGACGACGAGGGTCACCATCGCTCGACGCCAGGGACTCGATCCCATCAGGTAGTTCCTCATCTCCCCCTCCTGTTCCAGATTCGCGTGCCGAGGCTCCCTCGGAGCCGCCTCGGCATGCCCTAGATGACACACTTCTCATCTACTGTCAACCGCGGTCCGATCGCGGACGAGTCGAGGCCAGACCCGTTTGCAAAACTGGGTGAACGTGAGAGGCTAAGCGGACGACCTGCATGTCAAGCGGGAGAATCTGTCCAAACCCTACCGCTTTCAGCGGATTCAATCATTTTGCCTGAGAGACGGGAAAGAAAAATTCTAGGCAAGTTGACGGCATTTCGCCGAATCAGGGATTGCGGGAAGGGGTGCCGCGACACGCTCCACGAGCCGCCACCAATCCCGCACGGGAGAGGATCTCATGCGTCGGCGACTGGGAATCACGGCGATCACACTCGGTGTCGTATCAGGGCTGGCTCGAGGTGAGGAAGTGCAGTGGCGGGCAGCGACGGACAGCCGCGCTCACTCGGAATCGATTCGGAAAACCTCAACCCAGGCCGAAGAGCCGCCCATCGTCATAGGGCCTTTGCCCCAAGCGGAGCCGAAACAGGAGACTTTGAAGCCGCGCTCTCCCGAGCCACTCCCGAAATCCCCGGCGCCAGAATTGCTCCAGCCGCCGCGTGCCGTCGAGGAGTCGTCGAAGAACAAGCCCCTGCCCGCCGAACCGGTTATGGTGAACGCCTCTCCGACGATCGTTGAGTCGGAGGCGACCGTTTGGCCTGCCACCCGATCAACCCGACCCCGATTTTACACGAGCGCCGAATACCTCCTTTGGTTCACCGATCGAATGAACGCTCCGCCGCTGGTGACGACCGCACCGTTGCCGCCCGGGGGCGTTTTGCCGCCGAACTTCGGCCTGATCGGTGCGCCTGGAACTCAGGTGCTTTACGGAGACGGCCCCATCGGCAATTCGTTTCGCATGGGAGGCCGGTTCGGCTTGGGCCTTTGGCTGGATTGCGACCAGACCTGCGGCCTGGATGCGTCGTTCTTCTTCTTGGGTCGAAATGCCGACACGGTAAGTTTTTCCTCGCGGCTGCAACCGGTCCTGCTGCGACCATTCATCCAGCAAAATCCACCCACCGGCCCGAATTATCAGATCGTGGCGTTTCCTCCCGGATTCACGCAGAATAACCAGCCGTTCCCCGATCAGACGGGCACGGTCAGTGTCCGAACCGCGACCGGGCTGTGGGGTGCCGAGATCAACGCCAAGGAATGTTTTGTCAGTCAATGCACTCCAGCGGGCGGCTTCCGGATCGACCTGTTCGCCGGGTTCCGCTACCTCGGCATGGACGACCGGCTGACCATAGTGGAAGATTTGGTTCTAGGGCAGAATAACGTGGCGGGATTCCCGCCCAACACAGCCGTGATCGTGACCGACCGCTTCGATACTTACAACCAGTTTTACGGCGGACAAGGTGGCATGCGCTGGGAGGCGCGCAGCGGAGCGTGGAGCTTCGATGGCCGAGCGTCGTTGGCCCTCGGTGGGACACGCCAAGTGACCCACATCGACGGTAGCCAACGGGTCACGCCGCCGGGCGGGCCGAGCCAATTCTTCGTCGGCGGACTTCTCGCGTTACCGTCGAACATCGGCCGACACGTCACGGGCCGTTTCTCGTTCGTCCCCGAACTGACGATGAACCTGGGTTATTTCGTCCGGCCAAACGTCAAAGTGTTCGCAGGCTACAACCTGCTATTCTGGACAAACGTCCAGCGAGCAGCCGAGCAGATTGACCCCGTGCTCGACTTAGCACAGATCCCCAACTTCAACGATCCATTGAATCCGCCGACACCGCAAAACCCGCCGCGGCCCTTTGTCCTATTCCAACAGAGCGACTTTTGGGCGCAGGGTATGCAACTGGGGGTCGAACTTCGTTGGTGATCCGATCGGTCGGCATTCGCGGCAGGAATTTGTGAAGTCGGGGTGCGGAAGCAACCCGGGGCGAGCGCAAGTTTCCGCACCCTGACGATTCCGGGGGTAGCAAAGGCCGAAAACTCCCGGAACCCCTATCCCGCGAGGCACCCCGACGATGAACGCCCTGGGAAACTTGATCGGTGGCTCGATTCTGGCTCTGATCGGATTCATCCCACCCACTGCCACGACGAACCAAGGGGTCGAACCTCTGGCACGCGGCCCCATCCACGAAGCATTCGCAAATCCAGTGGACGGCTCCCCGCGCCCGGGACCGATGCTCGACCAACCGCCCCCTGCCCCCATCGAAGAGCTACCTGCTGAGCAGAGGCCGGACGACCCGAACGTGCAGTGGATTCCCGGGTACTGGGCCTGGGATGATGCCCGTGGCGACTTCCTCTGGGTCAGCGGATTCTGGCGTGTCCCGCCTCCGGGACGCACTTGGGTTCCCGGTCGCTGGGAGAGATCGGGCGGGAGTTGGCGTTGGGTTCCAGGATTCTGGGTCGCCACGGAACAACCCGTGATGACGTACCTACCACCGCCTCCCGAGTCGATCGAATCGGGTCCAAGCACGCCGCCACCCTCAGCGGACCACGTCTATGTCCCAGGAACTTGGGTCTACACTGCTTCCCGTTACGTCTGGCGGCCAGGGACTTGGGTCGTCTTCCGTCCCGGTTGGGTCTGGGTCCCCGCTTGTTACCATTGGACCCCTGCCGGCTACGTCTTCGTCGATGGCTATTGGGACTTCCCTCTCGCACGCCGAGGCATCCTTTTCACCCCAGTCTGGATCGATCGCCGTTTTTGTTACCGACCACGATGGTTTTACTCACCCGCAGTTGCCATCTGCGACCATGCACTCTACGGTGCCCTGTTTGTGCGACCCGGATGCAGCCATTACTTCTTCGGCGACTACTTCGATATTCAGTTTACCCGGATCGGATATCGGTCCTGGTTTAATGTGAGTTTTGGCCGCGGCTTCAGTTATGATCCTCTGTGGAGCTATTACCAGCTTCATTTTCGCAATGATCCTTTCTGGGCCCCCGCCATCCGGGAAGTGTACACGGCACGATTTGCGGGTCACCTGCCCCGCCCGCCGGTCACCATCGTAAATCAGGTGAACAACACAATTATCAACAATGTGACGAATATCAACAATGTGAATATCATCAACAGTCCGACAATCATCAACAATTACAAGAATATCGTCAAAAGCACGAACGTGACCAACATCACCAACGTGAACAATACAGTGGTGAACATCCGCAACGTAAACAAGAATGTCTTACCACGCGCTGTCGCCGACGCAGAAACCTTGGAGAAGTTTCAGAATCTCAAACCAATCGCCCAGAACCAGCGAGAGGAGTTTGTTCGCAACAGCCGACAACTTCGGGATTTCGCTCAAAGACGATCCGAAATGGAGGCCAAATTACGAGCCACTGTACCTGACTCAAAAGCCGGCGTGCCTCAATCCTGTCTCTTATACACAT
>JAOAAM010000214.1 GCA_026418875.1 Gemmataceae bacterium
AGCCTGCAACGATCAAGCCCGGTAATGACCGACCCGCTCTCCCGAACATCGAGCGACTGAAACCTCCGACCGCGCCAGGCGGCCTTGATCGGCCTGCGAATCGGCCAAACCCGCCAAGCATCGAACGGCCCAAGATTCCGACGTTACCGAATGCCTCGAACAACCCGATGCGAGTGCCCACAAGACCCAACGCCGAGCAACCAAAATTGGCAGACATTCCTCGGGGGATCGGCGGTTTGCCAAATCCGAGCGGTCCGTCTCGGCCGAACGCCAAGGCACCCAGCCCTCCGCCGTCAACGCCGTCGAATGCCCCCGGGCCGATCAACCCCAGGATTAGTCCCCGAGAGCCAAGTCGCGGCGATGGAAGCGGCACGCGCGGAGCCGATGCCCCTCCTGGTCGTCCCAAGGCACCAGGAACTCCACGGTGAACGAAGTTGAAACGCGACTGAGCAACCGCGAGTGGGCGTGGGTCGCAGAGCACGGAGTCTGCGGCCCTGGCTCATTTTCAGCGGTCGATAGCTCGTCGGGTGAGGTCGGCAAAGGCGTCGATTCGGCGGTCACGGAGGAAAGGCCAGTTGCGGCGAACGTCCTCGATCCGCCGTCGGTTGCATTTCACGACAAGCAGTTGTTCCGTCTCGTGGCTCGCTTTGTCGAGAACGACCCCGAAGGGATCGGCGACGAACGAGCCACCCCAGAATTCCAATCCGCCCTCGGGCGGCCCCTCGTGGCCAACTCGATTGATGGCAGCAACATACACTCCATTAGCGATCGCGTGGCCGCGCTGAATTGTCTGCCAAGCGTCATACTGTGCCCGCCCGTGTTCCGCTTTTTCCGCAGGGTGCCAGCCAATCGCCGTGGGATACACCAAGACTTCCGCCCCGCGGAGCGCCGTCAGCCGGGCCGCCTCGGGAAACCATTGATCCCAACAAATCAGGGTCC
Organism: Gemmataceae bacterium; assembly: GCA_026418875.1. GTDB lineage: Bacteria > Planctomycetota > Planctomycetia > Gemmatales > Gemmataceae > CAKZUU01. The sequence continues at coordinate 940 of JAOAAM010000214.1, forward strand.
CGATTCGACCATGACTAGTGTCGAAGCAGCGAAACCCCAAATCGCCCGGGGTGAAGTAGTATTTCTCGTAGTAGAGCGGGTCGTCCGGGATGTGCATCTTCCGATAAATGCCGGCCAGCGATCCGTCAGCATCGAGCACTGCCACCGTGTTGTGGTATAGTCCCGGGGCGCGACGTTCAAACAGCGAGGCGACAATCACCACGCCCAACTCTCCGGCCATCCGGGACAATCGATCCGTCGTCGGTCCGGGAATCGGCTCGGCCAAGTCGAAGAGCCGAGCGTCGACCCGTTGGCAAAAGTATTCCGATAGAAATAACTCTGGCAGGCAGACGACAGCTGCCCCCGCCCGGGCTGCTTCTCGGATGCCGGATTCGGCTCGCTCCAAATTTCGCGTCGGGTCAGCGGTGCAGCGCATTTGCAACAAACCGAGCGTCCACTCGTCAGCCATGATCGCTCCCGGCTCGTGACGTCCCTACTTGTACATGGTGTACACAATTTCGGAAGGACCGGACAACCGAAGCCGCGCGTGCGGTCAATTTTGCCCAAGTGGAGATGGTTTGCACTATGAGCGAGGACCAATTCCGCAAGCATTTGCGGGCTTACGTCGAGAGGTGCCAGCGCGCGGGGATCGAATTCGTTCCTCGGCCCCGGACAGCCGCTGTTGAAAACAATGAAACCACCCCAGTGACGTTATTCGCAGATCAGCCCCCGGTTACCTCTGCCACGGTCGAGGAACGCCGAAAAGCGTTGCAGTTGCTGGCGGACGAAGTCAAATCGTGCACCAAATGCAAGGAGTTGGCAGCGACTCGAACCCAAACCGTGTTTGGCGTCGGCCCCGTTGACCCGGACGTCTGCTTCATCGGGGAGGCCCCCGGGGCGGACGAAGATCGACAGGGGGAGCCATTTGTCGGTGCCGCCGGTCAACTTCTGAATCGGATCATCGCCGCTTGCGGGATGAAACGCGAGGAGGTGTTCATCTGCAACATTTTGCGTTGTCGGCCTCCCGGCAATCGGACGCCACGAGCCGATGAGGCAGCCAACTGCCGCCCGTTTCTGGAGCGAACGCTGGAGTTGGTTCGCCCGCGGTTTATCGTGTGCCTGGGTGCAAGTGCGGCCAACTATCTTTTGGACTCCAAGTTGTCGATCGGCAAAATGCGGGGCAAGTTCTACGACTATCGTGGAATTCCGGTGTTGTGTACCTTCCATCCGGCGTACCTGCTGCGGAATAACACGCCCGAGCCACGCCGGCAAGTCTGGGAGGACATGAAGTTGCTTTTGACACGAATGGGCCGACCCATCCCCGAGGTGAGACGCGGCCCCTCTTAAGCCTCCTGCGGCGTCTCCACCTCTGCCTCCACCGGCGGGGCCGAGGGTGACGGGAGCAGCGGTGACAACACTTGCTCTAACGCTCCTTTTTTCAAAGGAAACGTGAGCACGACTGTGTCCTCCCCCTCGCGAATTCTTGTCCGCATCCAATCCTGGTCCTCGGCCAGCAGCACGACACGGATGCACCGTGTTGAGCTGCGGTTGGCATCCCGGCAGAATTCGTCGAAAACGTCCAACGCGCTCTCGCCCAGCGTGCCGACGTCGAGGACTAAGGCTTCGAATGGCTTTTGTCGGAACGCTTGCAGCGCCCGCTTCGGGTCAATGGACAACAGGACACGGAAGCCCAAGTTCTTGAACTTCTGGCGGAGAAGCTCCTGCAATTTCTCGCGTTTCTCAACCACGAATACGGTGGGTTGGGAGTTCGACGACGCAGACGCCGACGCCCCTGCCGCCAACTCCGCTTGGACGGCATGGATCGCCTCAAGCAACTGTTGCGGATTCTGAAACCTCCGTTGCGGGTCCAAGCTCATCATCCGATCGAGCAACTGGAACACCGACGGCGGCGCTTCGGGGACATCGTCTTTTGTCAACGGTTTGATTTGCTCAAACCGCTGTTTTTGCATGCGGACTCGGCGGTCTTTCGTCGGCGGCAAGGCGGGGCGGCCGGAGAGCATCTCGTAAAACACGCAGCCGAGGAAGAAAATGTCGCTCCGAGGGTCGCCCGGCGGGACATTGGTGGCCCGTTCCAAACCGGCGTAGTCCACGGTTCGATCGACGTTGATGTTTTCATCCTCGATGAGCGAATAGCCGACTTTGCTGGTCAACTCCGTCAACCCGAAATCAACCAGCTTGGCCACACCCTGCGTCGAGAGCAGGATGTTGCTGGGCTTAATGTCGCGGTGCGTCATGCCGTGGGCAAAGGCGTCCGCCAAGCCGGCAGCTGACTCCTCCAGGATTTTCATGGCTTCGGGCAGCGGTAGCTTTTTGCGCACCGACAACAGCGACCGCAAGTTCGTCCCTTCAACGAACTCCATCACGATGAAGAACTGATTCGACGTGCGATCGCAGTTCACCCCCAAGATCTGGACGATGTTCGGGTGATGCAACCGCATCCCGAACTTCCCTTCGCGCTCGAACAGGACGATTTTGTTGTTGTCTTCCGTCCAGCGGCGACGCAGCACTTTCAACGCGACCACGGCTCCCGTCCGCGGATCTTCGGCTCGGTAAACCCGGCCGAAAGTGCCAGACGCGATCTTGTAAAGCAGCTTGTAACCGCCCAGGAAATAGCCGTCTGGGTCGCGTCGCTCGAGTTTCGATGCTTGGAAGGTTGTAATGTACTGCTTGCGGACGAGCATCTCGATGAGGTCATTGGGATCGGCCGTCGGCCCCAACTCGTCCAAGCACTCCATCAGTTGGGCCTCGTTGATCAGCTTACCCCGAATCGCGAACCTGCCGAGGTCTTCTACTTCGCTGCTGGACGACATAACCGCGCAACCCTAACCGCCTCTGGGACGAACCCCCGCTCTGTTTAGATTAACTCACCCCCCGGGGGAATCAAGCAGACATCGGCATCTGCCCTGCTACACATGCACTCCGTCGGGCCGGCATCAGGCCAGGCGACTTGTGGGGTCCGCGGACTGTCACGAATTTTTCATTTGTAATTGCAGAGGACGGCAAATTGAAGTACACTGCATTGGTCAACTTCAAAAAGTCTCTTCGATGAGGCGGTGCGTGGGGGTGAACGCCCATGAAGTTCTATCTCATCGTCGCCAAAGGCAAGCACCAAGGTCTGCCCATCCCGATTGAAATCGACCTGTTCATGATCGGTTCGGATCGGTCGTGTCAGTTGCGATCGACCCACGAGAGCGTGGCGGAGCGTCATTGTGCCTTGGTGACTCGCGACCGAAAAGTGTTCATTCGCGACATGGGCGGGGGGCAAACGCTGGTCAACGATGAGCCGATGCCCGAGAACGCCGAATGGCCCCTGCATGCAGGCGACAAGATCAAGGTCGGCCCGCTGGAGTTCGTGATTCAGTTCCGCGAGAAACCGCTGTCCCAGCGGGATCTGGAAGAGTGGGCGCTCCGCTGCTTGGACGAAGCCCAAAGCACCAAAAAGCTGCAAGCCGTTGATGAACTGGTCATGATGGCCAACGCCAAGACCCACGCCCTGGACGCAGCTCAGGCGGCCGCGGCGATTCTCGATCGTCTCAGTGCTCAGCGAGGTGTTGTTCGGGGCAGGCTTCGCATCTCCCGCGAGGGGAACGTGACCGTCGTTCGCATCAACGACGTGTATTTGGTCGATGAAGCCGAGCTGGCGCACATCGACAAGGAATTGCGAGACAACCTCAACGCCCCGCGCTTACGGGTGCTCTTGGATTTCAAAAATGTGAAACGCATGTCGAGTGCGGGGGCCATGATGGTAGCCAATTTGGCCCGCTGGCTAAGGCACAACGGCAGCACGCTCGCCATCTGCCGACTCCGGAATGAGTTTCGTGAAATGCTCACTACCGTTCTGGGCCGAACGATCCCGATTTATCCGGACAAGCCGACGGCCCTCATGGCGGAGTGGTGACGACCATCGAGCGAATGGCCACCGCCGCAACAATCGCCAAGAGCACCGCTTGCAGGATCAGGATCAGGCGGAAGAGCCGTTGAAACGACTCCTTCGCGGTTTTATGCCGAAACAGCCTCATCCCCAGCCAGGCTCCCGGTGATCCGCCGACGAAAGACGCCAGCCAAAGAGTCCTCTCGGGAATCCTCGCGCTACCCAACTTGGCAAGGACTTTGTCGATTCCGAACCACAAAGTCGTAACAGAACTCGCAGCAATCAGCCAACCGAGCAGCCAGGCGATCCCCCGATCCGTCGTCGCCGTTGCCCAAACCAGACCGACGGTGAGGGCGAGTGCGCCCAAGAACCAGAGGGACGTCCACCAGTGCGTGGATCGTCGGCGCATGAGGGGATACCCGAGGTTCGGGATTCACGAGTCAAGAGCCGGTCTGGTTGTCGCGGGTCCGCATGAAAGCCACGGACCCACGGACCCACGGACCAGCCGGCTGACAAAGTCTCTTGACGGCTTGCCCGAGGTCATGCTATCGGCCCACCTCGCTGTGTTTCAATCGCCACGGGGAAAGGGGGCGGACATGCCGGGCGGCAAGCGCTGGCGACTGCTGTCGGCCTGCGGCATGGTCGGTCTGATAACTTGGGCCGGTTGTCACCGCGTCATCGACGAGGTGACCAGCCGGGAATTCCGGTTGCGTCAGCTCGTTTCCTCGCCCGATCCCGTGGATGTCCTGCGGAACAGCAACGATGGCGATGCGCGGGCCAAGGCAATGCGCCGCCTCAAAGAACCAGCGCGCTCCGGAGGCGGCACAGAACTGCAAGACGAAATGGTTCAAATCCTGGCGAAGACGGCGGTAGAGGATCCACGACCCCTATGCCGACTCGCCGCGATCGAAACCCTCGGCCGATTCCAAGACGAGCGTGCCGCCCCTGCCCTGCTGCAAGCGTACCACGCCTCACGGCAGTTCCCCACGGAAATCGCGAATGCCATCCGTTGCGCTGCCATGATGGCACTGGGGGGCAAGGATCACGCCGAGGGCGTCGAGCTTCTCTGTCAAGTCGCGAGTACCCCGAAACCCGAGACCGAAAAATCGGCGATCGAACTGACAGGTTTCGCCGCCGAACGTGAGCTAGCCGAGTTGCTCGGCAAATACGACCCCGATGCTCAAGCGCAACGGGATGCCCGGCTCGCTGCAATACGCGCCTTGGGCCAGTCAAAGGCCCCACGGGCGATCGAGGTACTGCTCCCGCTGGTCGACGACCGTGACGTCGCCATCCGCGATCGTGCCCATGAGGCGCTTCAAACGATCACGGGTCGGAAGAATGTAGACAAATCCACCGAAGCATGGCGACGAGCCTTGTCGCGCAGGGACCCTTGATTTCTCGTACAGCAGCCACGCCCGTCCCTGAACACGCAGGGTATACTGGCCGCATCCTCCGTTT
>JAOAAM010000230.1 GCA_026418875.1 Gemmataceae bacterium
GATGTGTATAAGAGACAGCCTCACTGCCATCGAGGATGTCCAAGACGATGACGGCGGGGAACGGGCCTCTCCCGCGGGGCCGATAGAACTCGGCGTAGACGGTGTTGTTCTCGGGATAAGGGGAGACCACCGGCGAGGGGAACGTCAAATCTTCGACAGCGATCCCCGACACTGGCAGTTCGCGCCGCCGCTTCAAGGAGTACGGGAATTCGTGCGCTTCCAAGATGTGGTAGTCGGGGATGTCGCCGGGAGCGGGAACGAACTTGACCCGCCCGGATTCTTCCCGCCGACTCGGACGATCCGGCGTCATGTCCGCCGCGAAAGTCGAACCGATGAGCACACCGAAGAATCCGATCGCGGCGATGTACCTCATGTTCGTTCCCCTCGGGCAGCAGAGATCGGCGCTAAGCCTTCATCCGCTCGATCAGCACTCGGGCGGTTTCGGGTCGCATGATGCGAGGGTCGGGAAGTTGACCGGAGCGCAGTTGTTCGCGCAACTCGCGGCCGCTGATCGACACCGGCTTCCAACCTTTGTCGGCCACGTCGTCCACCAGGGCGACTCGACCCAACTCGGCGTAAAACGCGGCGAACCCCACTTTCACCGGTTGGATGAGCAATTCGCCTTTCAGTTCATCAAATTTTCGCTGCGCGGCCAAGCCATCCCAGATGTCGGTCCCGTCGTCGTAGGGGGCGTCGGCATGCTTGCGACCGATGATGATGTCCGTGAAGCCATAGTTCTGCCGGTAAATCCCGTGCATGATGGCTTCCTTCGGACCGGCGTAGAACATCTTAATATCCAGCCCCAGAAGCAGCAGCCGGTCGGTAAGGTCATACCCCTTGCTTCGCCACAACGCTTCGTCCTTGTCTCCTTGGCCGATGGCCTTATTGTCGATCAGGGCGCGATAGGTTCGCATGCGAGTCAGGGCATCGACGTCGTCCTGCTTGGTTTCACCGATGAGCGGATTCAGAACCGCGCCAGCGTTAAAGCCGGCGCGGGTCAGCCGTTCCAAACCGACGACCAAAGCATATTCGTGAGCGCGATGCAGGGCGTTTCGGGTCTGAAAAGCGACGACGCGCTCCCAGCCCTTGTCGCGGAACAGTGCTCGGGTCTCGCGGGGCGACAAGACGAATTGGCCGTACTCGGGGTGCTTCGGCTGGGGCAAGGCCCACGCTTCGCCGCCGACCAGTTTCGTCCGTGGATCCCCCATGACCATACGCCCGCCGGGGTGGTCGGTTCGCTCGGTCTGGTACACCGCGCGGATGTACTTGGGCTTGTCCCAATCGTAGATGTCGCGGACCTCCAATTTGCCGACGAGCTGACCGGCTGTGTTGACCAGCCCGACCGTCTCGCCGAGGTGGATCGCGGCGGCTTCGGCATCGGTCACGGGAAAGGCGATGGGGATGGTCCAAGCGTATTTTTTGCCCTGCCGGACGATCACCTCTTCGTCGAGGACGCGCTCCCACTCGTCGCGGGTCATGGGGCCGGTCAGGGGGCTGAGGGCCCCGTCGGCGATGCGGTACAAGCTGGACAGGTCGGCATCCGAGAGGGTGATATGGTGTGGAAATGGCCCGCCCAGGTCGGTGACGGTACGGTGGATGGGTTCGCTCACGCCGCCATGCGGAGGAATCAAATCAGGCATGGACACAGTCTCCTGACGGATCAAGCCGAAGTTCCACCCCCCGAGCCGACGCCGCGATCCGTGCCGGTTCGTCGGTGGGGATCAAATGGTGTACGAGAGGGCGAAGTTTTCTTGGGCACGGCGGACCATCTCGGCCAAGGTGGTTTTCTCGAGTAATAGCCGCTGCGCCTGTTCCAACTCCCGCCACAATCCCCGAATCGCCTGCACCGCGCCGGTGCCGGGCATATTGTCGATTTTGGGCGGCGGCTTCTTGCGGTCCAGACCCACACGCTCCACCCGGTTGTCACGGTCGATCACGCTGACAATGTCGTACATGCTGATCTGGTCAGGGGATTTGGCGAGGATGTACCCGCCGGCGGCCCCACGAGTGCTCAGGACCAGCCCCGCGCCTTTCAGTTGCAACAGGATTTGCACAAGAAATCGCTCGGGGATGCCGTGGGCCTCGGCGATGGAGCGCAGGCGGACCGGCTGGGCATCGCCATACTGGGCCGCCAGTTCGATCATGGCGATGCAGGCGTATTCGGTTTTCGCGGAGAAGAGCGTGGTCCGCATCATCACCTCGGTGGGTCAAAGCCCGTCGCGGTCAGATCCCCGAGCCGCCTTCGTGTTCGATCACGTGCAGCCCGCATTCCTTTTTTCGAGTCCCCGCCCACCGGCCGCTTCGCTCATCGCCACCCTCGGGCACCGGGTCCGTGCAGGGGGCGCAACCAATGCTCGGATAACCCCGATCGTGCAGGGGGTTGTACGGGATGTCGTGCTCGAAGATGAAATTCCACACATCCTTCTTCGTCCATCGCAACAGCGGATTGACCTTGATCAAGCCGAACTTCCGATCCGCTTGCACCAGCGAAGCCGCCCGGCGATGATCAGTCTGGTCGCCCCGGATGGCGCTGATCCAGGCATCGTAGCCGACCACGGCCCGACGCAGCGGCAAAATCTTCCGATCGTGGCAACACTGGTCCGGGCGAATCTGGTACAACGGCCCCCCGTGCTCCCGCTCGTACTCCTCCACCGTCAATTCCGGATAAACAAACTCCACCGCGATTCCGTACCGCTGCTTGATGCGGTCCCGCATCTCGAGTGTCTCGATAAACTGATAGCCCGTTTCCAGATTGAAAATACGCACCGAAGGCTCGATCTCCGCAAGCATGTGGATGATGCAGCACCCCTCAGCCCCAAACGCCGTGGCCATCGTTAATCGTGGGTGAAACGTCTTAACTGCCCAACGCAGAATCTCTTGGGGCGAGTAATCCGCCATCTGCTCGTTCAGCCGAGCCAACTCCGCATCGGAAAAACGCAACGGCTTGGTACCCGCGACCATCCTCTCTCCCTCCGTTCACTATCTTTATCGGAAATATGAAGATTTGGGCAAGAGGGATTTTGCGGGAATTGCCCCCTGAACCGCGTATGATGAACGGCAACGGCAGGCCAACTCCGGGACGAGGGCCGAGCTTGGAC
>JAOAAM010000251.1 GCA_026418875.1 Gemmataceae bacterium
ACATCGTGGCGATCGGATCGTGATTCCGACGATGGGTGCCGTCGGCGTCTGGCCCGAATGGTCCGACTCGGCGGCAGACTTTTTCTACATGCCCTCCAGCATGGGGCAGGGGCCGGCGTTGGGCCTCGGATTGGCCTTGGCTCAGCCTCGCCGGGGCGTCATCGTCCTCACGGGTGACGGAAGCCTGCTGATGAATCTGGGATGCCTCGTGACGATCGCCCAGCACCCCGCGAACCTCTGGGTCATCTTGCTCGACAATGGCCAATACGAGATTACCGGCGGGCAACCAGTGCCTGGGAGTCGCCGAACAAACTTCGCACAGATCGCCGAAGGCGCGGGCATCACCCGGGTCTATTCCTTTCAAGAGGCAGCCAGTTGGGACGCCTCGGCAGGGGAGGTGTTCGACGGAGTGGGGCCGGTCTTCGTCTGGCTGCGTGTCGAGCCCCGAGCAGGCCAACGGACCCCCCACCCGCCACGGCCGATGTCGGAGCAGATTTCCCGTCTGCAAACCGAGTTGGGCCTCGACCCCCATCGATGAGGATCGGCGCTGCGGCTCGCACGAGGGAACCTGGCCGGATGGCACCCGCCCACTTCATCAACCCGCCGCCGCCCGAACGATGGCCACGAACGAATCGGCTTTCAGGCTGGCGCCCCCGACAAGGGCACCATCAACGTCGGGCTGACTCATCAATTCCGCCGCGTTCTCCGGTTTGACGCTGCCGCCGTACTGAATGACCAGTCGCTGAGCCGAGTCGTTGTCGTAGATCTGGGAGAACCGCCAGCGGATGAAGACGTGCGCCTGTTGCGCCTGCTGGGCCGTGGCATTCCGACCGGTCCCGATGGCCCAAACCGGCTCGTAAGCGATGATGAGTCGATCCACTTGATCCTTGGGAACTTCCCGAAGCCCCCACGTCAACTGGTTGTCGAGGACCGATTCGGTCTGATTCGCTTCACGCTGTTCGAGTGTCTCGCCGATGCAGAAGATCACATGCAGCCCGTGTTGGATGGCATGGCGGACTTTTCGGTTAATGAGTTCGTCTTTCTCGCCGATGATCGTCCGACGTTCGCTGTGGCCGACGATCACGTAGCGACAACCGACGTCAAGAAGCATCTCCGCGTTCACCTCGCCGGTGAATGCTCCCTGCGGTTCCGGGAAGACATTCTGGGCCCCGACCGCGATCGCGGTCCCGCGGACGGCGTCGGCGACGAGTGAGAGGTAAGGGAAGGGGGGACACAGTGCCACGTCCGCACGGTCGAAACCGGCTAACTGGTCCCGCACGCCCGAGGCCAGTGCTTTCGCGCCGGCGGAGGTTGTGTTCATCTTCCAATTTCCCGCGACGAATTTTTTCCGGCTCATGACGGGGCCTCCGGCGGTTCAGGACAGTGTCTTGTGGAAGAACTCCACCAATCCGCGAACATCCCGCATCAAGGCATCGAATTGATCGGGCAGCAAGGCCTGCGGACCATCGGAGAGGGCCTTTTCCGGGCAACTGTGAACCTCGATGTGGATGCCATCGGCCCCGGCAGCGACGGCCGCTCGCGCCATCGGCGGGATCAGGTCGGGC
>JAOAAM010000286.1 GCA_026418875.1 Gemmataceae bacterium
GTAAAGCACTGTCGGCGTAGGATGCCGCCGCCTCGATCGGTTCCAGATGCAAGGTGAGTTCCAACCCGGGCATCTTCTCGGCGACCGCTTGCTCGATCCGCTCGGCGAGATCGTGCCCCTTGGCCACGGACCAATGGCCAGGAACGAGCAGGTGGCAGTCGGCGAAACGGCGAGTCCCGGCCCGACGGGTGCGAACGGCGTGGAACGTGGTCCCCGGCTCGAGCAGGCCGCCGATGATACCGCGAAGCTCGTTCAACTCCTCGGCCGTCAGCGCGTGATCCATTAACCCGTTGAACGACCGCCGCAGCAGACCGTAAGCCGTCCACACAATGTGCATTGCCATGACCACGGCGAAGATTGGGTCGATCCAATACCAATCCGTGAGGAGAACCAAACCCAAGCCGCCCAAGACGGCGACGGAAGTCCACACGTCGGTCATCAGATGTTGGCCGTCGGCTTCCAAGACGATCGAATGATGCCGCCGACCGACCCGCAGCAAATACTGGGCGGTGGCGAGATTCACCAGCGACGCCAAGCCGGCCACCGTCAGGCCGACGCCCAGCGATTCCAGCGGCACTGGCTCCAAGAATCGAATCACCGCGGCTCGAATGATGCCAAGTGCCGCGAGAAGAATGAGCACGCCCTCCAGCCCGCTCGAGAAGTACTCGATTTTTTCGTGCCCATAAGTGTGCGTGGAATCCACGGGTCGGGCCGCGTAGCGCAACGAGAGGTAGGCGGTCAGGGCGGCGAGCAGATTGACGCCGGACTCCAGCGCGTCGGAGAGCAGGCCAACGGAATCGGTGAGATACCACGCGAGAGTCTTAAGGACGAGCGTCATCAGAGCCGCGGCAATCGACCAATAGACGACGCGGTGAAGCCGTTTCACCGTGGGGTCAACTCGTTCAATCGACGCTGCGCCTCCTGACGCCGGCTCGGGCTGGGGTCGTGTTCGATCACTTGTCGATACCATTCGATGGCCCGGGCGCGGTCACGCAAGTCTCGATCGTAAATCCGTGCAATCCGAAGACGAGCATCGCTTCGGGTCGTGGGATCCCATTGGACGCTGCGTTCGTAGTAGGCGGCGGCCCGCTCGAACTGCCGAAAAGCGCGACTTTCGTACAACTCGCCCAAGGCATACGCCGCTTCAACAATTCGTGTACTATCCGGGAAGCGGGTCAACAAGTCCTGCAAAAGCAGTTCCGCCCGACGTTGATTGTCCTGGTACTCAGGGCCGACGCCCTTGTCCTTGTACGACATGGCCCAGCGATAAAGGTCGTTGGCCTCGGGGATGTCCCGGCTGGGTCGCAACGCGGGGCTAGGCACGTCCAGATCCAGGCGGTACACGGGATGCGCCCCGCGAAAGAAACCACGCAACTCGTCCTCGACCCACTGAGCTTTCCGCGTATCACCCGCCTGCCGGTAATGCTGGAGCAATTCCCGTAGGGCGGCCAGATACTCCCGCCGCGCTGCCAGCACACGCTGGACGTGGGCTAATTCCGCATCGGCAACGCCCGCCGGGGAGGACCGCTCACCGACAGGCCCCGGAGCGAGGGGATCTCCCAGCTTTCCCCCGAGGGGTGGCAGAGGCGGGGTGGGTGGATTCCGTGGAGGCTGACTGACCGTTGGTCCAGAGCTGCCCGGTTTCGACTTGCCGCCCACCGGAGGCAGTTCAGGCACCTGAGCCAAGATCCCAACCGCAATCAATAACAACCAAAGGACGCAAAGGCTGGGCCAACGGCGGCGTGACATAGGGGAATCCCTTCCCGGAAGAGTCCGCCTCGCGAGCGAGACTCAGCTTTGTTTTTCCTGACTCACGTACTTGGGGTACTCGGCGGAGCTTCCACCTCCCATGCGAGCACCATCCATTCGGCCGAAGATCATCCGACCCGCGGGTGTCTGGAGCACACTGGTCACCACAATCGTAACTTCTTGCCCGATGCTACCCCGGCCTCCCTCAACCACGACCATCGTCCCATCGTCGAGATAGCCCACCCCCTGCCCGACCTGATCGCCCGCCTTGACCAAACGCACCGTCAATGCCTC
>JAOAAM010000088.1 GCA_026418875.1 Gemmataceae bacterium
AGCCGAGCCAGATGCGGGTATGCGAAGAGGTCGGGGCTGGTGAAAAGTCCTACGACACGATCGGCATGTCGATCGAGAAACACCGGGACGACCTGTTCCGCCATTGGGTACTGGGTCTAGGCTCCGGCGACTTGACCGTTCGCACCGCCGGGGCCAACGCCCATCAATTCACCTTGAACAATGTGCTTTTCATCGGGTCCAAGCTGGACCGGATCGAAGACCTGCAAAGAACCAAGCAGATGGTTTGACAGTCGAATCAGATTCTTCAGCGAAAAAGGGCTGCCCCGAGAGCGAGCGATGCCTCGGGGCAGTCTTTTTATTTCTCGTCGAAGGGAACCTTCACCCGTTGGACGAAATGGGTCACCTTCTTGTCGTTCGTCAACCGCTCAGCATGAGCGCGGGCCTCGGCCTCTTGCGTGAAGGGGTACGTGGCGACTTGAACGTTGGAATTATTGAAGACACCCCAAACGACCTTCAACCGTGTCTGTCGAGGCGATCTCGTTCGAACCTTCTCCTTACCCTCCTTGGCTTTGACGGCCTTCTTCTTGCTCTTTTTCTTACGTGGTCGGCCCTCGTCATCCTCGTCAAAGTCCTCATCTTCCTCCTCGTCGGCATCCTCTGAGGACTCTTCATCTTCTTCCTCATCTTCCTCGTCGTCCGACACCTCATCCTCTTCGTCGCGGCGTTCCTCGTCCTCGTCATACGGAGCACGTTCATCGAGGCGATTGCGGGTGCGTTTGCGAGCCATTCCTTGTCCCTCAGAAAGTCAAACCTTCGCCTGATTCCACCGGTGAGGAAGTAGCTTAGGACAACTGAAGCCTTCCCGCAAGACAAGGCTTTCCCGGCGATTCGGCACAGTCCACCGATGGGATGGAGACCGGCTGTTGGTCGTGCCTCCCGTTTCGGCCGAACTCGTACGCCCAGACAACACGGCCGACTCGGGTGAAACGGTTTCGTCGTCGTTCGGAGCCGAAAACGATTCGCGGCCACGACGGCGTTGTTCGCATCGAAATCCTCGCGCCGTCCCTTCATGTGGCGTCGTCTCCTAAGCTGTTCCGGTGTGTGCAGATCGGACTCGGTCTCGGGCTTTTTCGTGGTTGGTTGTTATTTCTGGTTGCTCGTCGGATTATTTGATCGGATTTTCGGGGCGACTTCGGGTTTGACCAGCAGGTTTCCCCATCCCATAATGAGGCTCGGAAAAAACTCCTCGGAGGATTCGTCCTGCATACGCCAGGACTGCCGAGGCGCGTCGGGGTTGCCGGTGTGGTGGGGGGGCGTTCATGTCACGATCGCGAGTTTCCGCGTTCACGTTGATTGAGCTTCTGGTGGTGATTGCCATCATCGCCATCCTGATTGGCTTACTACTGCCCGCGGTGCAGAAGATCCGCGAGGCTGCCGCTCGGATTCAATGTGCCAATAACTTGAAACAGTGGGGCTTGGCCGCTTTGAATCACCACGACACGTTGGGTGTATTCCCCGATGGCGGCGAATGGATGTGGTCGGCGCGGTCGATGGTTGGCGGAAGCCCGGCTCAGACTCCGCATCAGACTTGGAGCTGCTTTTATCAAATGCTGCCCTTTGTCGAGCAGGAGCCGCTGTACCGTCAGCCAAGCGATCCTGCCGTGTTTGGCACGCTGCTGCGGTTGGTGGTCTGCCCGAGCCGTGGCCCCCGGAATATCTTTGGTCGGGCGATGAGCGATTACGCCGGCAACGGCGGCACCGATCGCACGGGCTATGCCTGGGGAGCGCAAGGAAACGGCTTGGACGGGGTGATATGCCGGCGCTTCATGCCGGGTGCGGTGGGGGCCGATGCGCGCTCGCCGCAGGTTAATTTGAGCACGATCACGGATGGCACCTCGCACACCCTCTTGATCGGCGAAAAAGCGATCAACCGGGGCTTGCTTGGCCAAAGCCAAACGGATGACGACTCAGGTTGGACAGACGGTTGGGATTGGGACGTCATCCGTTGGGGACACAACCAGCCGATTGCCGATTGGCGGGACACCGACCCTCGGGCGGCCCACGATGTCAACTACATTCAGTCGCGGGGCCAAGAGCCGTGGCATGGGGCTTTCGGTTCGGCTCACTCCGGCGGTTTCCAAGTCGTGCTTTGCGATGGCTCCGTTCGCCTAGTGCGGTTCTCCATCCCGCTAGGAGTTTTCATGAATTTGTCTTCCCGAAACGACGGGAATCCCATCCTCGATCATGATTGGTAGGACCGAGCCGATGCGCCGAGTGGTTTGTGTCGGTTTGCTGCTCGTGCTTGGGTGCGATTCGGGTGAACCCCGCCGTTACGAGTTGTCCGGTCAGGTGACCTTTAAGGGCCAACCGGTCCCGGTCGGGACGATCGTGTTTGTCCCGAACGAGAGCATGGGGAATCGAGGTCCGGGGACCACCGCTGGGATCGCCGACGGGGTGTACCGTACAGCTCCGGGGCAGGGTACTATCGGCGGCCCGCACAAGGTTCGTATCTCGGGCTATGACGGCAAAGTGAAACCGATCCCCGGGGCACCTGACGGGCAGACCATGCCGGCGAATCCGCCTCTGTTCCAAAATATCGAGCTTGAGGTTGACCTTCCGCGGGCGGATTCCACCATGGATTTCCACTTGCCGAAAAGATAGCACCGGCTGATCCGAATATCGGGAGCGGCCCACTCGGCCGATCCGCTCGGAGCAGCAAACAGGGGTGTTCCAACGACTCTGCCCCAACGGCCCCGATAGTCCACAGCATCCTCGCCTGCTCTTTTGTTTTGTCCTGAGCGAGTGCGGCATCGTTGAGTTTTCCTCGGGCTCATCTCCCCAGTCGATCAAGCCCTTCGCAAACCTGCGGGTCTGGTCCAAGTCCGAGGACGCGGATATGATGCTGCTGAATCGAAGGAGCGGACGCATCCCGGGCGAGGACGAACCAACTGGTCATGCGTATCGTCGTGGCGTCGAATCCGAAAGCCGTCCCGCAAAGCGATGAAGAAATGTTGACTCGCCTGCGGCAAGGCGACCGTTCGGCCATGAATGAGTTGTTCCTGCGACATCGCGCGGCCTGTTACCGGGTCGCCTTTCGCCTCTTGGGCAACGAGGCGGACGCCTTGGACGCAGTGCAGAATGGATTCATCAAAGCGTTCCTCAATTTAGCGGGGTTTGAAGGTCGAAGTTCGCTGAAAACGTGGCTACTTCGGGTCGTCAGCAACGCCGCCTTGGACTTGGGACGACAGCGTGGCCGACGTGAAGAGCGAGGCCTGAACGACGAATTGGATCGCTTGAACGAGATCGCGGTGCCGCAGGTCGATCCGGGGTGGCAGCTGGATCGGGATGACCTTCGTCGCTTGCTGGATCAGGCGTTGATGCAACTCCCGGAAGCTCAACGCCGCACCTTCGTACTGCACGTGGATGGCGGACTGTCCTACCGAGAGGTTGCGGAAGCCTTGGACATTTCCATTGGGACGGTGATGAGCCGACTGTTTTATGCTCGCCAAAAACTGCGAGCCTATCTTGCGGACAGGTGGCCTCGATGAACCTGAATCGAATGGATGAGCTTTGGCCGGAAATTCTGGCGGCCTACGCCGACGGCGAATTGGATCCTGAGACAGCTCAAGCGGTCCGAAGGCGGCTAAGCGTCGATCCGGCCGCCCAACGTGCCCTGGAAGCGCAGGCGGCTTTTTCGCCGAGCCATCGTGTCGCTTGGCGGGTAGTTGAACCTCAGTTGCCCGAACCCGCGCAGTGGTCGGCAGTGTG
>JAOAAM010000304.1 GCA_026418875.1 Gemmataceae bacterium
GCGTAACTTAGCCACGCGTAGTCATCCAGTACGATTGGTGCCGACGGCACGAGGCGATCCCAGAAGTAGCGCAAGGCAGCGATTTCTGGCTCCGCGATGTTCATATCCAAGTGCAGATAGCAAACACGCTCAATCGTTTGCGTTGTCAACGTCTCCGGCACACGCCCCTTGACTAGAATGGCCCGCGGAAAGGGGGCAAAATTCCGTCGGGCGACTTCCCAAACATCTCGGCCGTAGAACAAGCGGTTCTGGTGCACGCGATCGAGCTTCTTTTCCGCATCGCGGATCTGATCTTCCGGAATGCCACAGAATGTGTCAAAGAGGTAGAAAAATTTCCCCGTGGAATTGAAGTCGATGTATTTGCACACAGCGACAGAACAAATGCCGGTAAACACCCCGCATTCGACAAAATCTCCCGGCAACTGGCAGGCATGCCTCGCTGCCCAACAGAGCACGTGGATGCGCCATTGGATGTTCAGGTCGCGTTTCCCGGACCCGGCGATGCCTCGACGATAGGCCTCAACAAAACGCGGTTCTCGGAGAGCTTCGACATTCTTGTGCCAAACCCACAGATTGTCGGCCGTATGGCTCGGAAAGATCGAATTGAAGAAATACCGCATCAAGTAAGGCAATCGCGACAGCATGGACCACCGTCACTTTGAACTGAAGGGGTGCCAACGATAAGCCCCTAAACGATTCGGCTGTTTTCCGCAAGTGCAAGCCGCGTGCCGATGCTTGAACGTTCGCCAAGCGTTGTGTAGCAATAAAGGGCGTCGTTTGATGTGGCGTTGGGGAGAGGAAGCCTTGCGATTCCACGAATTGCCGCTCCGCGGGGCATTTCTGATCGAGCCGGAATCGTTTCACGATATCCGAGGATCTTTCACCCGCATTTGGTGTCGGTCGGAGGCGGCTGCCCATGAATTGAACACGGAATGGGCACAAGTAAACGTTTCGCACAATCACCGCCGAGGCACGCTGCGGGGTCTGCATTTTCAGTACCCGCCGCACCAGGAGGTGAAACTGGTCCAATGTATCGCCGGGGCGGTGTTCGATGTGATGGTTGATTTGCGGCAGGGATCGCCGACGTTCGGACGATGGTATGGAGCCGAATTGACGGCGGAGAATCAAAGACTTTTGTACATCCCGAAGGGCTTTGCCCACGGGTATCTGACCTTGGTCGACAACGCCAAGGTGCTATACCAAGTCTCGCAGTTTTATCAACCGGACCATCAGGGCGGCTATCGGTATGACGACCCGAAGTTCGGCATCCAATGGCCGAAAGTGGCGGACGACTTCATTCTCTCCGATCGGGACCGTAGTCTGCCATATTGGTCGCCACACGATCGTCCCCTTCCGGGTTGAGACCGGCAGTTTTCGATCCAAGGGGTGGTTCAGCAAGCGAGTGCACACAAGTGGCCGACGAGACCCAATCGCTGGAGGCGGAACGTCGTACTGTCCTGTGGGGGGCGACGGGGCACGCCAAAGTGTTACGCGAGTCGCTGGCGATAAGCGGCTTTGAGGTCACCGCCTTGTTTGATAACAATCCGAACGTTCCGCTCCCTTGGCCTGATGCATGTGTGTGGCAAGGTGAGGCCGGTTTTCGTGATTGGTTGCGCGGCATTCGAGACGCCGTCTGGTGCCTCGTCGCCGTCGGAGGACATCGTGGCGCGGATCGACGCCGCCTCCAAAGCCTGATGGTGCAGAGCGGGTTAAAACCGCTCATCTGGGTCGATCCGCGCGCGAATGTGGCACAGGACGCTCGCCTGTCAGCCGGTTCACAAGTTCTCATGGGCGCTTGTGTGGGGGCAGAGGTGCGGTTGGGCGAAGCGGTGATTGTCAACACGCGGGCCTCGGTGGATCACGAATGCGAATTGGCCGACGGCGTCCACATCGCCCCCGGAGCAGTGCTCTGTGGCTTGGTGCGTGTTGGCACCGACACAATGATCGGAGCCGGAGCCGTCGTACTGCCACGGAAGACGATCGGAAGGGGAAGTATTGTCGGGGCCGGTTCCGTCGTGACTCGAGATATTCCCGATGGCGTGGTTGCTTACGGGAATCCGGCCCGCGTGGTTCGACGACTTCCCCCCGACTCGGAGCCTCGCGCGTGACTTTGACCGATCCGAAAGATCCTGCCCGAATCGCGCAAATGGCCGCCGACCCAGCAATGCAGCAGGCCGCTCGGGAGTTCTTCTTGAAATCCTGCGAGTATCGCTACTCGTACAACTTCTCCTGGCTGGGCGTGGCGATCATTCAATACCCGCAAGACATCGTCGCCACACAGGAAATCATCTGGCGTGTCAAACCCGACCTCATCATCGAGACAGGAATCGCCCATGGCGGCTCGCTGATCTTTTATGCCTCCATGCTGGAGTTGCTTGGCGGTCCGGGACGGGTCATCGGCGTGGACATCGACATCCGCGCCCACAATCGTGCCGTGATCGAAGCCCATCCGATGATGAAACGCATTACCATGATCCAAGGCTCCTCGATCGATTCGGCCGTGGTGTCCCAGGTCCGGCAGTTGGCCCGAGGAGCCCAGCGTGTCCTCGTTGCGCTCGACTCGAATCACACCCACGACCACGTCTTGCGGGAGTTGGAACTGTATTCCCCCTTCGTGACCCGCGGCAGCTACCTGATCGTCTTCGACACGGTGGTGGACGACATGCCCAAGCCCTTGCTTGGGGATCGACCATGGGGACCGGGCAACAACCCGAAGACGGCCGTCCATGAGTTCTTGAAAACGAACCGTCGGTTTCGCATCGATCACGAGATTGAATCGAAGCTCATGATCACGGTCGCGCCCGATGGCTATCTGGAGTGTATCGCGGACGAACCGTTATGAGAAAGATTCCCGTTGCCGGTCCTTGGGTCACGGACAAGGAAGTCGCCTACACGGCTGAGGCGGCTCGCTCAGCATGGTACGAGCGGGCCAACGAGTTCAATCAGCGATTTGAGAGGGCCTTTGCCGATTACGTCGGCACCCGTTTCGCCGTCAGCCTGCCCTCATGCACGTCGGCGATTCATTTGTCGGTCGCGGCCTTGGGAATCGGGCCGGGGGACGAGGTCATCGTCCCGGATTGCACT
Organism: Gemmataceae bacterium; assembly: GCA_026418875.1. Taxonomy (GTDB): domain Bacteria; phylum Planctomycetota; class Planctomycetia; order Gemmatales; family Gemmataceae; genus CAKZUU01. The sequence goes on from JAOAAM010000304.1 coordinate 3,085, forward strand.
TGGAC
>JAOAAM010000089.1 GCA_026418875.1 Gemmataceae bacterium
GGACATGCACGATGGGGGCAAGGCAGTTCGTCGTGCAACTCGCATTCGAGATAATATGGTGTTCCTTACCGTTATATTTCTGGTGGTTCACCCCCATCACGATGGTGATATCCTCGCCTTTGGCGGGCGCGGAGATAATCACTTTGCGTGCGCCGGCTTTGAGGTGTCCCTCGGCCTTGGCACGTTCGGTGAACAATCCCGTCGATTCGATCACATATTCGACGCCCAAGTCCTTCCACGGAAGGGCCTGCGGCCCTTCCTTGATCGCCAGGCATTTCACCCGATGGCCGTTGACGATGATCTGGTCGGGGCCTTCGACGGCCACGGTACCGTGGAATCGGCCCTGCACCGAGTCATACTTGAGCAAATAGGCGAGGTTGTCGGCTGGAACCAAGTCATTGACGGCGACGACGTCCAACGTCTTCCCCAACAGGTCTTGCTCGACCAAAGCACGAAAAATCAGCCGGCCAATCCGTCCAAACCCGTTGATGCCCACTTTGACCATGATGGTAACTTCTCCTGAGTGCCTCTTCGCCTACGGAGGCGACGAGGGAAATAGCCATCCGCCCTTTCGAGTGATAGCCTATGGAACAAGTCGGCCGTTTACCAGAGTGAGGGGCATCCCTCTTCCCAGCCCAACCGCAGGGGGTTCCATGTCCGCCGTCGTTCGTGTTGCCGTGACCGGTGCCGCCGGTCAGGTCGCCTACTCCCTCCTAACTCGCTTGGCTTCCGGTGAGGTCTTCGGACCTGATCGCAAGGTCATCCTTCAACTGTTAGAAATCACCCCAGCGATGCAGGCCCTCGAAGGCGTGGCGATGGAGCTGGAAGATTGCGGTTTCCCCACCCTTGGCGGACTCGTCCTGACCGACGACCCCTTGAAGGCCTTCGACGGTTGCAACTATGCCCTCCTCGTTGGCGCTTTTCCACGCAAGCAGGGCAGGGAGCGAAAAGATTTGCTCGGGAAGAACGCGGGGATTTTTCAAGTTCAGGGGAAAGCCTTGGCTGCTCGAGCAGCATCCGATGTGCGTATCCTGGTCGTCGGCAATCCCTGCAACACCAATTGCCTAATCGCTTGGCGCAACGGCCGGGATATTCCCGCGGAGCGCTGGACGGCTATGACTCGGCTGGATCACAACCGGGCGCTGGCCGCCTTGGCCAAAAAAGCAGGTGTGGGGAACGAGGCGGTCACCCGAGTGACGATTTGGGGGAACCACAGCTCGACGCAATGGGTCGATTGGCAGAACGCTCGGATCAATGGACGACCCGCCGAGGAAGTCATCGGGGATCGTGCCTGGTTCGAAAACGTCTTCTTGCCGCAATGCCAGACTCGGGGCGCCGCGGTCATTAAGGCTCGGGGCCAAAGCTCCGCGACTTCCGCTGCCAACGGTGCCATCGATCACGTCAAGAGCTGGCTGAAGGCGACCCCCGCCGACGATTGGGTCAGCGCCGCGTTGGTTTCGCAAGGCGAATACGGTGTCCCGGCGGGGTTAGTCTTCGGTTACCCGGTGCGTAGTGACGGGAGCGGAAACTTTCAAATCGTTCCCGGCTTGCAGTTCGACGCCTTCGGGCAGGAGAAATTCCGGCTCACGCTACAAGAGTTGCAAGAGGAGCTGGACGCGGTGAAGCATTTGCTCCCGAGTGAATAACCTCAATGACCCGAATCGTCGCCGCCCGGATCTACAGCCGAACGGGAGTTTGAGCCTCCCCGGCTATGGATCATGCGTCGGAGAAGCAACGGGACCGTGGCTACGAGAATCAGCGCGATGAGCACCTCGCCGCTGAGCACATCCCCAGGCGACCGAATCGTCATCGCAGCGCTGCCGGCGTTCACGAATAGGAAGCTCGCCGGCAGCATCCCCAACCAGGTCGCAGCCACGTAACTTCGCGTGGAAATCGGAGTCAGCCCCATCGCCAAATTCACTAGGAAATACGGGAAAATTGCCGCCAGGCGAATGCTCAGCAGGTACCACCCGCCGTCCCGCTCCATGCCCCGCATGATCGGCCGCAAATGCTCGCCGAAGCGTTGCTCCACCATGTCGCGGAACAAGTAACGACTCGTCCACATGGCGAGGGTCGCTCCGATGGTGGCCGACAAACTCACGATCGCCACGCCCCACCATCGGCCAAACAACGCCCCGGCGACGATGCTAAGCCCCGTCGAAACCGGGATCGACAATGCCGTGACCGCGATGTACACCGCGGCGAAAAGCAGCATGGCGGTCACCGGCCGTTCCGCCACCCATTGTTTCCAGCCCTGAATCTGGGCCCGAACATTCTCCCAGCTGAGCACTTCGTGAATGTTGGACAGGTACAGCAGAAGAGCGATCACGAGGACAATGACCGCGACGATCAGCCGGGCCAGCAAAGACCATCGGCTGGGCGCGGAGGAAATCAGACCCATGATCGCCGTCTCCGATCCGTCGCTTGAACGAGCATGGGGAAAAAATCAGGCCCGGTTCCGATCCTAACCGGGCCTGAGGCTTTTGACTAGCGCGAATGGGCGACGTTTACAGCAACGCCTCGATGGCCTTGGCTTTTTCGCCGGCGATGGCAAAGGGGCGGCAAAGGTTGTCGCGGATGCTAGCGTTCTGCTCGGGCGTCGGGTCGATGCCAAGACCGCGGTAAATCGTGGCGAAGACATCGTTGATCGTGCCGGGGTCGTCTTTGACGGCCTCGCCGGTTGCATCCGTCGAACCGTAGACTTGCCCGCCCTTGATGTTCCCGCCGCCGACGACCACGGACCAGCAGCGCGGCCAATGGTCCCGACCGGCGTTGGCATTGATCCTCGGCGTGCGGCCAAACTCACCCGCCCACAGGATGACGGTATCTTTGATCTTCCCGCTCGCGGCGAGGTCCTCGACCAGGGCACCAAATCCTCGGTCGAGAATGTCAGCCCGGCCGGTCAGGTTCGTGGTGTGGAGAGTCGGGAAAATGTTGTTGTGGTTGTCCCAACCACCCAACTCGACCTCGACGACCACCGCACCGGCTTCGACGAGCTTCTTCGCCAGAAGGCAGCCGCGGCCAAACGCGTTGTTCCCGTAGCGGCTCAGCGCGTCGGTCTCCTGACGGGTGAAACGGAATACTTCACGCCGCTGCGACACCGACAGGCTAAACGCCTTGGCGTAAATGTCGCTGTGGGCCTGGGTGGCATCCGCGGCGACGTTCGTCTTCAGGCTGTTCTCCGTGATTTCGAACAGCCGCTTCCGTCGCAGTTGCCGCAGGTCGCGGTATTGATCCCGCTGTTCACCCGGCACTTGCGGACCAGCCAACTCCTCGGGCGGAGCGACGTTCTCAGGAAGCTGGCCCACCCGATCGTTCCCGATCGTGAACGGGGCGTAGGTCATCCCGAGGAACCCCGGGCCAATCCGTGCTCCGCTACCGCCGTTGCCAACCGAAATGAAGGCAGGCAGGTCCAAGTCCTTCGGAGTTAGGATGCGGGAAACAACCGACCCCAGCGTCGGATATTGCACGACGGGGTTCGGGGCGCGACCCGTGCTGACCAGACGGGTGCCCCGGTCGTGGTCTCCTTCGGTCGTGGTCAAAGAGCGAATGATCGACAG
>JAOAAM010000333.1 GCA_026418875.1 Gemmataceae bacterium
GTCCTGCTCGGAGTCGTCACACTGGCCGCGTTGCTCTCCGGGCTGAATCGCGTCGCCGCCGAATGGCGCGATACCATCACCGGTAGCCTGCTGATTGCGGTGGCGATCGTGAACGAATTCGCGCTGCGGCGGGCGGCACGACTGGCCATCCGGCAAAGTCGTTCCTCCGCCCAAGACGCCTCGCCTCATCGCCGCCTGGTCCACCCGGGAGACGCTTCCATGCGAAGAATCATCGGCATCCTCACCATATGCGGTCTCATGGTCGGCTGCGGCTCGACCTCGACGCCGTCGGGTCGTCCCAGGGTCGGCTTCATCCCGAAGTTGGTCGGGATCCCCTACTTCAACGCTTGCAAGCGAGGCGCGGAAGAGGCCGCCGCCGAGGTGGGGCTTGATCTGGTTTACAACGGACCGACCGAGACCGACGTGAACAAGCAAATCGACTTGGTCCGGCAGTGGACCGCCTCGGGCGAATTCGATGTCATTTGCATCGCTTGCAACGAACCCGACCAGATCGCTCCCGCTCTTCGAGACGCCCAGCGTCGCGGGATCCCCGTGATTACGTATGACGCCGACACACAGCCCGATGCCCGCTCGTTCTTCGTGAATCAGGGGACTTACGACGACGTGGCACGAGAGATGGTCGATTCCCTGGCGGAGCAGCTCTCGCCGCCGGGCGAGGGGGTCGTGGGGATTCTGACCAGCAGCCGGCAAGCACCCAATCAAGCCGAATGGGCCAAGCGAATCCGGGCGTATGTGGCGGAGAAGTATCCGAAGCTGCGGCTGTTGGAAGAGGCGGAACACGGCGAGGACCGGGACCGCGGGATCACGGTGGCGAAGGCCATGATCGGGGCCAACCCAGACCTGAAGGGGATCATCGGCCTCACCTCGGTGGCCGTGCCTGCGGCTGCCGAGGCGGTGCGGCAGTCGGGCAAGAAAGGACAAATCCGCGTCGGGGGTGTGTCCACGCCGCAGGACATGCGCGATTACGTCAAGGATGGCACCGTGACGGAATTCGTTTTGTGGAATCCGATCGACTTGGGCTACCTCACCGTCCACGTCGCCCATCGGCAGCTCAAGGGCGAGATGCCGCGAACGGGGACAATTCGCGCCGGCCGGCTCGGCGAGATCAAGGTGCGGGACGGCGAAGTGCTGTTGGGGAAGCCCATGCGTTTTCATAAGGATAACATCGATCAGTTCGATTTCTAGCGGGAGCCGCAACATGGACAAGCAAGTCGGTGCCATTACGTTCAAAGGCAAGCCGGTGGATCTCGTGGGCAAGAAGGTTAATGTGGGCGAGACCGCTCCGGATTTTCGCTGCGTGTCGCAGAGCTTGGAGATTGTCAATCTCGCCGCCACGCCAGCGAAGGCGCGGCTGTTCAGCGTGGTGCCGTCTTTGGACACGGCGGTTTGCAGTGCCCAAACGAAGAAGTTCGACGAAAGCCTGGCAGCCTTGGGCGACAAAGTTGCCGCGTACACCATCAGCCTTGACCTGCCTTTTGCCCAGAAGCGATTCTGCGGCACCGAGAACGTCCGCAATATGCAAACCCTCTCCGACGTCCACGACCACTCGTTTGGCAAGAACTGGGGCGTTCTGATCGAGGGCCTGCCTCTCCCATTGTTGGCACGTTCGGTCTTCGTTGTGGATTCGACCGGGAAGGTCGTCTACGCCGAGGTCGTGAAAGAAGTGACGGAGCACCCCAACTATGACGCAGCATTGGCCGCATTGAAGTCGCTCGTCGGCTGATTCGAGCCGCCGCTGCGGGGATGCCTCGGGCCTAACCCCCGGGATCGAGGTTGGCCCTCGGCCGTTGGACTGACATCACCTCGAAAATTGCACCCGTCCGTGGCATTCAACCCGGCCGGGTGTGTTTGTTTTGGCAAATCGCAGAGACGCGGCGGACTCCGGGAGACCGAGAAACGATGAACGAGAGTAACAATTTTTCCGTTTTTGCCGACGGTATCTCGGATTTCCGGGCAATTTCGAGCTAGGCTTTCTTGTATTGATCCCGGGTAGAATTACGCTGGATGAGAGAAAGTCTCAGTTTGCATCGATTGCCATGCGACGACATGGCGAATTTGTCGGAGCCGTTCGGAAAAAGGCTGAAGCGTGCGGACGGCAGAACACCTGGGACCTGACTTCGCGAATGGGAGAACTGTCATGACCAACCGAGGAATCCTCTGCGGGGCAGCCATTTTGCTGCTGACGGCAACCGGGTCGGTCGAAGCCGCGTGGAATAATGCGTTCCAGGTCACTTGCTTCGGCTCCCGGAACCGTGCCAGCCGCTACTATACCCCCCCCGTGGTGGTGGCGCAAGCATCGCCGGTCATCGCCTACTCGGCCCCGGTAGTCGATCCGTGCAGTTGCTGTCAAACAAGCTACGTGCAGCGGTGTTACTATCAGCCCGTGGTGACCTACAAGACCGTACTCGAACCGGTGCAGACGCAGCGAACGACCTACTACTGGGAGCCGGTGTGCAGCCAGCGGACGAGTTGCTACGTCGATCCGTGCACGGGAGCCACGATTCAGGTGACGCAGCCGGTGACCACTTATCGGTTGCGTTCGCAATGCAGCACCGTGACGAATTACGTGCAACGCTGTGTCCCGGTGACGACGTATCGAGTGGCGTATCGCCTGGAGCCGGTGACGGTGTGCCCGCCGGGTGTTGTCGCTCCGGGCGGGAACGTGACGGAGACGCCGCCGGCAAACGGGAATTACCTGCCGAGTACGCCGGTACCGCCGGCTGAGCCGGGCCGCGTGACGGAAACTCCAGCCCAGCCCGAGTCGTTCCAGCGGCCCGCGGCGATCCGCATGGACAAGGTCGTCAGCCGTGAGCCGTCGGCCCGCGTCCAAGGACAGGTCGTAGCAAACAACTACGTCAGCCCGGTCCGCCATGCCAAGGTCCTTTTCGTCAACGAGAAGCAAGAATCGGCCAAGGTCGATGCCTCTGCCGACGCTTCAGGCCGCTTCTCAGTGGATCTGCCCCCGGGCTGTCTCT
>JAOAAM010000386.1 GCA_026418875.1 Gemmataceae bacterium
GACGGCGGAACACTCTGGTGTGAGTCGAGGGGAGGGAGAGGACGGCGTGCGTTCTCTCCCGCGACACGCCCAAACCCTGCTCGAGTTCCGCGGGCAGGGTTTGTCGTTTCCAGCGTCATCCAGTCGCCTCACCCCAGGGCAACGACGATGACCCGGGAATTTTTACAATACCCAGTATCCTGAGCCGGATTGGCTCGGCATGACGAGGACCTGCTTGATGAAACCCCGCCTACTCACCCCTGGCCCCACACCGGTTCCCGAAGAAACCCTGCTCGACCTGGCCCGGCCCGTGTTTTTCCATCGCTCGGCTGAATTCCGCGCGATCCTCGCTGAGGTCGTCGAAGACCTGAAATACGTCTTTCAGACAAAGAATTCCGTCCTCGTGCTCACCGCTTCGGGCACCGGCGGCATGGAGGCAGCCGTCGCCAACTGCTGCCCCCCCGGAAGCAAGGCAATCGGCCTTGTCTCCGGCCGTTGGGGAGAACGTTGGAAGAACATCTGCAAATCGTTCGGCGTCGAGTTCATCAATGTGAGCGTGCCCTATGGGCAGTCCGTCGCCCCGAGCATGTTGGAGCGAGCCATCGCGGATCATCCGGACGCGGTCGCCGTGTTCGCCACGCTCAGCGAGACCTCGACCGGTGCCAGGAACGACATTGCCGCGTTCGGCCGCATCGTCTCTCGCACGCCGGCGCTGCTCATCGTCGATTCGATCAGCGGCCTTGGGGTGATGGAATGCCGCACCGACGAGTGGGGAATCGACGTGAACGTGACCGGCTCCCAGAAGGCCCTGATGCTGCCGCCGGGATTGGCCTACGTCTCCGTCAGCGACAAGGCTTGGGCGCAGATCGAGAAGAACGGCCCAGCCCGCAACTTCTATTTCGACCTGCGGAAGTACCGGGACAAGCTGGCGGAAAATGACACGCCGTTCACGCCAGCGCACACGCTGATCAAAGCCCAGAGAACGAGCCTGAAGCGGCTGCGGGCCGAAGGAATCGAAAATGTCTGGGCGCGACATGCTCGCATGGCCGCCGCCGCTCGGGCCGGCGCTCGGGCCATGGGATTGGAGCTTTTCGCCGAGCAACCGGCCGACGGCCTGACGGTCATCAAAGTCCCCGCCGGGATCGACGGGAACGCCGTGCTCGCTGCGATGGAGAAGAAGTACGGCGTGAAGCTCGCCAATGGGCAAGACACGCTCAAAGGGAAAATCTGGCGGCTGGCACACATGGGCTACATCGACCAGTTCGATGTCTTAGCAGCCCTGTCGGCATTGGAACTCGTTCTTTTGGAGCATGGTTTCAACTTGGAGCCGGGCGTCGGAGTCGCCGCGGCCCAGCGCGTCCTGGCTGGCCGAACCGAGGGCTAACCTGGGGGGAATCGTTCCCAGTTCCTGAATCGCTCTGCTCGTCCGATTGAGGATCGATATGCCGCGTGTGCTGATTTGCGACAAATTGGACGCATCCGGTCTGGAGTTGCTGCGCTCAGCCGGTCTCGAGATTGACAACCGACCGGGGTTGAAAGGTGACGACCTGCGTGAGGCGATCCGACAGGCAGATGGTTTGATTGTCCGCAGCGGAACGCAAATCACGGCCGCGGATCTCGACCGTCCTGGAAAACTCCGGGCCATTGCCCGGGCCGGTGTTGGCGTCGACAACATCGATGTCGCCGCGGCCACCCGCAAGGGAATCGTGGTGATGAACACGCCGGGCGGGAACACCGTCAGCGCGGCGGCTGTCTCTTATACACATC
>JAOAAM010000340.1 GCA_026418875.1 Gemmataceae bacterium
GTTGCGATCGGGTCGATGAATGCCCAGGAAGCCGCCGCCGGGGATGGCGTGATCTTCCACGAGGATCGCATCGGTCTCGGCGCTTTGCCAGCTTCCTCGGGCGTTCAGGAATTGCCCCGTGTCGTGTCGCAAGAGCTGTACAGCGATTTGCGAGCCGACGGGCTTCAACGCCACCCGAACCCAAGAATTATTGAGATCGACGTTGGCTTGGACCACGGCCAAGGTCCGGGCGTGGCCGTTCACCACACGCAGCAGTTCCAGACGTAAGCCGCGAGTGAGAGAGACGGCGTAGTAGGTGGGCAAGAAGCCGTCGACGTTGCTGCCACGGGCGAACAGGTGGATCGGCTGCGGGGAATTCAGGAAAAAGTTGGCCGCGATGCCGAAATCGGCAGGGAAGACCTGATTGATCCAGGCACGACTGGCCTGCGGCATGGAATTCTGGCTGCTCAGGCTCTGGCGGCCATCCCAAGCAACCGCGGCCGAGACCTCGAACTGACCCGTCCCACGGCTGTTCCATTGACGCCACTCCGCGGGCAACGATCCGGGGGGCGTGTCGTCGAACGAATGTTCCGACCAGATCAGATTTGCGGGATTTTCGCGGGATTCCAGGAGTTCGCAGGTTGGACGAAAGTGGTCGAATCCATGACGTTGCCCCATCCCGATGCTCCTCGATGTGGGGGTATCCTCTGACGGCGGGTCGGTCGGCGTGGGCGCAAGTTCCTTTGCTGCCGAACAAACGTCACATCGGTGGCATGCATCAAAGGTTCGTAAAGAAAGCGTGGCGGCGGGAGCAAAATGACGCAACCGTTCGCCCTACAGGGCGCGAACGACGGGATTCTGGCATTCCCTGCGAGATGGTCGCAATCGGTGCGGATTCCGCGAAACGAAAAGGGACCGCGGCGAACAGGTTCGATCCGACCGACGGGTTGGGCATTTGTGGAATCAGGAGCGAGGATCGCTCGATAGACCCCCCAATCCCACCCGCACAAGCCGAATGGTCGGAATGTGAGGGCCTCCCTCGCTGGGATGGCCGGCGAGGACGACGGCGGTGTGTCCGGCTTGCACTGCCCCACGGCGGAAAGCGGAGCGAACGGCAGCTTCGAGCCGATCCGCACCGACCGGCAAGGGCGATTCCATCATCACCGGCGTGACGCCCCACACGATCGCCAATTGCCGCATGACCCGCTCCGTGGCGGCGGGTGCCACGATGGCCGACTTCGGTCGATACCGAGCGATCAGCCGGGCCGATCGGCCCGAGATCGTCGGGGTGATGATCGCGTTTGCCTGGACGGATCGAGCCAGGGAAAAAGCCAACTGGGTCATTTGATCGTCGGCCGTGCCATCGGAGACATCCAAGTCATAACGGTGGTCGTCGGCGACCTGTGGATCGACCTCGCGGGCAATCTGATCCATGCACGAAATGGCTTCGACGGGGTATTTCCCGACGGCTGTCTCGCCGGAAAGCATCAACGCATCACTGCCGTCGTAAATCGCGTTGGCGACATCACTGGCCTCGGCACGGGTGGGGCGCGGATTCTCGCGCATCGAGTCCAACATGTCCGTCGCGGTGATGACGGGTTTGCCGGCGTGGCGGGCCAGACGGATGACCTGCTTCTGAACGGTGGGGACCCGTTCCAATGGGATTTCGACGCCCAAGTCGCCCCGCGCCACCATGACGCCGTCGAATGCGTCGATGATCTCCCGCATCCGGGTCACGGCCTCGGGCCGCT
>JAOAAM010000341.1 GCA_026418875.1 Gemmataceae bacterium
GGGCCCCGGCCCCCCCCTCCCCGCCTGCATCCGGAAGAACTGGCGAAACGTGCCGTCGACCCCGCCCGGCTTCAGCCCGATCTCTTTAAAACGGTTCTCAATAAAGTCCGCCGCCCGGAACAACCCTTGAGTCGCCGCACCTCGTCCCTCACATTCATCAGAGGTGAGGTAAGTCAAGTCGGAGCGTAACCGACTCTCGGCACCATCGTCGGCCAGCAACCAAGGCGAGCCGACGACGACCACGGCGACGAACAAACTTCGACGCAAAGACATAGACAAACCTCGGAAAGGATGGGCGTGACCGCGGAGTGACGGAACCATAGTGTCAGGTTAGGTTTCGATCGGCGACCGATCAAGGAACGACCCCGGGACAAAAAAAGACACGCCAGGGAGGGCCAATTCTCCCCGGCGTGTGCCCTGCGTTCCCCTCGGTCGATCACTTCATCAGGATCTCGACTTTCGCCTTGCGCCGCAATTCGAGCAGCAGTTTCTGCCGCATCTCTTCGATGTAACTATCTCGAACGTCATCCACGACCGCGGCGAACTCGACTTTGCCACCCTCGTTCCGTTCGGTGACCAGCAGCAGATGCAGGCCGAACTCCGACTCGACCACGTCGCTAACTTCGCCCGGTTTGAGAGCAAATGCCGCCTTGGCCACGCTTTCATCGAGCATCCATTTTCGGCTGACCACGCCGATGTCTCCGCCCTTGGGAGCGCTGGGGCAATGACTGAATTGCCGGGCGGCTTCGGCGAAGCTGATGCTACCGGCACGAATCTTGTCACGAAGCTCATTCAACTGCTGGCGGATGGCCCGGCGGTCCTCGTCGGAGGCACCTGTGGGAACCCGAATGACGATGTGGCTGAGCCGCACCGTCGTTTTCTGGAAGTACTCGATGTTCTCCTGGAAATAGCGTTTCAACTCTTCATCGCTGGCCTGTTTCCGAGCATATTCGTTGTACTGCAACATGTTCTGGATACCGGCCCGGAGTTGTGCCTCCGTCTGCCGCGACTCCCGACAAAAATCAGCCAATGTGCGCCCCTGCGCTTTCAGTGATTCAGCCAAGGCACGAATTTGCTTCTCCACCTCGGCGGGGTCGATGGGCGGAGCGTGCTGGGCAAGGAACTGTTTCATCAGCCGTTCGCTGATGAGAACCTCGAGGACTTCCGTCTTGATCAACCGTTGTTGTGCTTCTGTCAGCGGGAACAGCTCTTTCGGCCGCAACGACAAAACGGCTTCGACCTCGGCCCAGGGAATGATCTCGCCATTCACGATCGCGGCGGGCCGATCCCGTGCCTCCAAATTGCCTCCCAACAGGACGAGAGAGAGCACCGCGAGCCATCCCCGAGGAGCGTCGGCAAGGGTCATCTGGAAACCTCCGGAAATCATGCAAGACATGGCATAGGCTATGCGGTGCGTCCGTTTTCCTGTCTAGCCGAGTTCCGTGGGTTCGAGCCGAGGGAAATTCGGGGTAACGCGAGAATTGCCACCGACTGGGCGAACGTGTTAAGATGCCCGCAAGTTCTTCTCTCTCTTTCAACACGAGGCCCTCTCATGAATCGAGGAAATCTCTCTCGTCGCGGCTTCTTGCAGCGATCGACGTTGGCCCTCACGGCCGCCGGACTGCCCCTCTGGCATGTGCGGGAAGTGCTCGCCCGGGAGGAAGACAAGGCAGCAAGCAAGGAAGACGACGTTCTGAAGGTCGGGATCATCGGTATCGGCAGCCAAGGCGGCCCGCAGGCACGGGGCAGCCGGATGCAGAGCCGGGCCAGGCAATTGATCGGCGATGTCTTGAGGCTGAATCGCAAGAACATTCGTTTCACCGCCGTCTGCGACGTGGACGCCCGTCACTTGGAAGAGGGGGCCGAAGCCCTGAAGCGCATGGGGCACGACGTCAAAGCCTATAAGGACTACCGCGAACTCAACGACAGCCGGGACGTGGATGTCGTCTTCGTCTCCACCCCGGATCACTGGCATGCCCTTTGCGCGATCGACGCCTTGAAGAAAGGGAAACACGTCTATTGCGAGAAGCCCCTCACCCTGACGGTCGCGGAAGCCAAGGCCATCGTGCAGGTGGCCGAGAAGACCGGAAAGGTATTCCAAACTGGAAACCAACAGCGGAGCGATTACAACGGACGTTTCCGGTTGGCGTGCGAACTGATTCGGAACGGTCGGATTGGGAAGGTCAAGCGGATCGAGGCTCGAATCAACGACAATCCCCAAAGCGACTCGCTGCCGGCGGTCACCCCTCCGCCGGAATTGGATTGGGACTTCTGGCTGGGGCCGACGCCCAAGACGGATTACCTGTTCAAGGAGGCCAACGGCCGGGTGATGACGAACTGCCACTACGAATTCCGCTGGTGGTACACCTGGTCGGGCGGGAAATTGACGGACTGGGGTGCCCATCACATCGACATCGGCCAATGGGCGCTGGACAAGGATTTTGATGGCCCGGTTTCGGTCCACGCCGTCGGCAGCCCGCCGAACCCCGCGCCGAATTCCTACTCCTGCCACAAGGACTTCGACGTGACGTACACCTACGCCGACGGCACGGAAATGATCGCCACGAGCAAGGGCGAAAATGGGGTGATGTTCACGGGAGAAGATGGCCGCTGGCTCTTCGTCAGCCGGGGCAAACTCGAAGCTAGCGACAAGAAGATCATCGAAGAGCCGCTCCCGAGCAACGCCATCCGGCTGCCGGTCTCGGGCGGGCACATGTTCAACTTCTTCGACTGCATCCGAACGGGCAACAAGCCGATTTGCCATGCCGGCGTCGGAGCCAGCTCGGTAATCGTCTGCCACATCGGCGTCATCGCTTTGCGCTTGGGCAAGAAATTGAAGTGGGACCCGAAGGCGCACCAATTCGATGATGCTGCGGCGAACGCCATGCTGTCGCGGGAATACCGTGCCCCGTGGAAGTTGGAGGTTTGAGCAGACTTTGGAGGGCTGAGCGGACGCATCGACCGGCGGGAGATTCCTGTGGCGAATGCCCGCCGGTCTTCTCTCTGGATCGCGGTGGGGTTACGTATCATGTCGCAGCCGCGATCGACTTGGACTCAATTGAGCGACGAGCAACTGCTCGCCCAGTGTGCGGTGGACACCTACCGAGCCAGCGGACCGGGCGGTCAGAAGCGGAACAAGACCAGCTCGGCGGTGCGGCTCCGGCACACGCCGACCGGAATCATCGTCATTGCGGAAGAAAGCCGATCACAGCACGAGAACCGCGCCAAGGCCCTGCGCCGGCTCCGCCGGGCACTGTACCTCCAACTCCGAGAGCCGCCCAATTCCCAGGATGAATCGTGGCAGTCCGCAATGCGCGATGGTCGAGTGGAGGTGACGCACCGCGACCCGCGGTATTGGCCGATTGTCGGAATCGCCTTGGACGCCCTATACTCTGAAGAGGGACGCGTCCGAGATGCCGCCGAGCGGCTCGGCATCACGACGGGCAATCTGCTGCAAGTGTTGGAGATGGACCCGCGAGCCTGGCAGCAGGCGAATGTACTGCGTGCTCGCTTTGGACACAAGCCACTCAAGAGTTGAGGGCCGCATGCCCGCCCCCGAGAATTTCAGTTGGATTGACGAACCGCGCCTGGCGGCCCATGCCCTACCGCACTCCGTCGATGAACTGGTCTGGTTGCGCCAGCAGGGCATCGAACTGGTCATCACCCTGACCGAGAACCCGCTGCGGCGGGAATGGCTCGCCGACGCCAGTCTGCTCGGGATGCACGTCCCCATCGAGGACATGGAACCGCCCACCATCGAGCAGGTGCAACAGATCATCTCGGGCATCAAGAAAGCCCACGAACGCGGCATGGGTGTCTCCATCCATTGCCACTTCGGGCGTGGTCGAACGGGGACGATCCTGGCCTGTTGGTTCGTCGAGCACGGGATGCCTGCGGGGCAAGCGGTGCGGCATGTCCGCAGGCTGCGACCCGGTTCCGTCGAAACCCCCGAGCAGGAAGAGCTTGTCGCGGCCTTTGAAACGACCCTCCGTCCATGAAGCCGTGCATCAGCCAAGCCTCGTGCATGCCTGCCCCGTTTTGGGAGGACGTGGAAGGCTTCGTCGCCGGCGGCATCTCCGCCATCGAGGTCTGGCTGACCAAACTGGAAAATGAACTCCAGAAAACCTCGCCCCGCGACTTGAAGGCTCGCCTCGCCGATCGAGGGGTGACCCTCGCCGCCGCCAGTTACCAGGGCGGGCTGCTCCTCTCCCAAGGGGAGGCACGCAAGGCCCACTTCGACCATTTCAAACGGCGGCTGGATCTGTGTTCCCAATTCGACATCCGCACCCTGCTCGTCGTCGCTGACTTCTCTCACAGCGTGACGCCGACAGACCTGGAGCGGGCCGTCGTGTCGCTGCGGCAGGCGGCGCAATGGGCCGATGCTTTCGGCGTCCAGTTGGCTTTGGAGTTCCGCGGTTCCGATGCCTTTTGTTCGAACCTGGAGACGGCCCTGCTTTTGATCGAGCACTGCGGCGAGAAAAACGTCGGCGTGAATCTCGACATCTTCCACTACTACAAAGGCCCCAGTAAACTCGAAGACCTCGCCCGATTGACACGTGAACGACTCGCCTTCGTTCAACTCTGTGATGTTGCTGGCGTTCCGCGCGAGTTGATGTCAGATACCGACCGCATACTGCCCGGTGAGGGGGATTTTCACCTCGAGCCGATCGTCCGACGATTGCGTGAAATCGGGTACGATGGCTGGGTTTCGCTGGAGGTGATGAATCCGATATTCTGGCAATCGAAGCCGAACCAGGTCGCGGAACTTGGCTCCGCCGCTTTAAAGCGTGTTTTGGAGACCCGATGAAACCGACGGATGAGCCGCTGGACGACTTGCAGTTTCTCCGGGCCGACGGTTCGATTTGCCGCCTGACGGAGTTCGCCGGCCGACCGGTGTTGCTGATCTTCCTCCGACACCTCGCTTGAATCGCCTGCCAGGCACACCTCGGGGAGGTGCAGAAACGCTGGGATGACTTCGTGGCAACGGGTGCGGCGGTCCTTGCCGTCGCGCACTCATCGCTCCAGGTACTTCGCGAGTATCTCAAAACCAGGTCGTGGAGCTTCGAGGTCGTGACCGATCCGGATCGCGCGGCCTACTCGCGGTTGGAGTTGGGCCGGGCTGCCGTGTGGGACTACTTTCGGCCCAAGGTGTTGGCTGGTTATCTCCGCGCTGTTTCGCAAGGTTGGCGGGTGCGGCGTCCTTACGGCGGCGAAGATCTACACCAACTTGGGGGCGATTTCGTCCTCGACCGGCAACATCGGCTCCGGTTCGCCTGGCGCTCCGCCGATCCCACGGATCGCCCCTCTGCCGAACAACTTCTCGAAGCGATTCGCACCGCGGTTTGAATGCTGCCCTGAGGCGACCGTAGGTCACTTCCCCTGGGTGCGGATGGTCACGCGCGTCGGTTTTTTCGAGTAGACCAGAACGGACCACTTCGTTTTTTCCTGGCTGTTCGGCGTGGTCAGTTTCCCGCGTGTTCCCTCCTGCATGGCGGCGGACTTGGCCGCGGCCACCGCTTGCTCTGGGCTTTTCCCCGACTCGACCGCTTTGAGCGCAAGGTCCGCGTCCGACGTGCGGACCAACGCCGCGGTGATGGGGACGTTGTCCGTGGTCTCGAACTCGATGGTCAGGGATTTAGCGGGCGGCAGGTCCGCCGATTTGATGACATCGGGGGTGAGGTCATAACTGCCCTCCGATTTGACTTGCCGACATCCCCCGGTCAAAAGGACCGGAACCAGCAAAAGGGCGACGAACCTCCGCTCGAGAGCGAAGCGGTTCAAGCGGGACAGTGCAGGCATGACAAGCACTCCTGGTGATCAGCGGGTCTCGGTGGTGGAACGGGTCCGGGTCTCGAGGCGTGTGCGGCCATCG
Organism: Gemmataceae bacterium; assembly: GCA_026418875.1. Taxonomy (GTDB): domain Bacteria; phylum Planctomycetota; class Planctomycetia; order Gemmatales; family Gemmataceae; genus CAKZUU01. The sequence continues at coordinate 5,873 of JAOAAM010000341.1, forward strand.
TCGTCGGGGGTCTCCACGCGGAAAGGTTGCCAAATGTGAGGTCGAGCCAACGGCTCGATATGCATCACGACCTCGCCGCGGAGGAACAAGCGAACAGTCCCGGATGATTGACTGACGGCGACGGCGACGGCCTGGGTCGCTCGGCTGATGGCTGCCGCCGCAATATGACGGCTCGCCAGGCCCTTGGACAAAGGCAGGTCCTCAGCTGGCGCGTCGATATACATGCAGGCCGCCTCGGCAATCGCATCGCGGGAAATGATGATCGCCCCGTCCAATTGGGCGATGTCCTTGATCTGCTCCCGCACCCGACGATCATGCAGATCGCGCTCGGCCCGGCTGTAGCCCCGGAATGGGTTGAAGTTCACAGGCCGGCACATTTGCAATACTTTTCGAGTATCGCCGACGACGAAGATCGTCCCCACGGGCTTCCCCTCCCGCCCTTCCCGCCCGATCTCCGTCGCTAGATCCACCACCAGGCGCAGCGTGTCCAACGGGACATGCGTATTCAATCGACGCAATTCGCTGGGTCGGAGCATCTCCAGATGCTCGTCGAGGTGCATGATGCTCAGGCTGTCGATCGGCTCTGCCTGGTGACGCTCGAAGTCGATCCCGTTGTACAAGACGATGACGTGCGAACCGGGTCGGATTTGTTCGTTCGCAATCGCATTCAACAAGGCGGCACTCATCCGTTCCTGCAAGGGCATCGGCTCGGGACTGTCCAAGCGCAAGACGATGCAATCCTCCCGACCATGAAGATCCGCCAAGAGGTTTTCGTCCTGAGCCGCGACCAGCAGCCGCGACCGGCCCAGATGTTCGCGCACCTCGTCCCAGTTCAGGCGCGTCTCCGTCAGCAAGAGGACGGCGTCGGTCTTCAAATCCTTGGAAAGTTGACGCGCAGCCGTCAGGAGCGATATGGTTTGTTGCGGTAAACGCATAGTCCCCCGAACGTTTCCACCCCGGCTTTCGATCACTGCCTTCACTCTAACCAAGTGATCCGTCCCCGGCCAAGAGAAACTCGCCGCGATTCGACTCGACCTGAAGCGGAGCAGACTCCCCTTGCTCTTGCCGACCGCACCAATTCCCAGCGACAATGGAATGACAATCCACGCAATTCCGATCGGGAGGATGGCAAGATGCACCGCGATCCGTTGGCCACCATTCTTCCCTACGGCGGCATGCCGATCGGCAATGCCAGCGCTCACGAGAACATCTTACGCACCATCGGCTGGACGCCGTTGGTCCGGCTGCAACGGATGACCCAAGGCCTCGCCCCGGCCGTTTATGTCAAAGTGGAATCGAGCAACCCTGGGGGTAGCGTCAAGGATCGCGTAGCCC
>JAOAAM010000429.1 GCA_026418875.1 Gemmataceae bacterium
CGATTTTCAGCAGCCGTGCCGCGGGGGAGAAATCGGGGATCGTTTCGTTGGAGACGGGGGACCGCGACCCGGTGGAGTTGGTCAAGCGATGCCGGCAGGCGGGGGTGATCGTGAATCAACGAGCCGGCCGCTTGCGTGTCAGCCCTCATGCATACAACACGGTGGACGATCTGGCACGATTCCTCGATGCCGTGGCCTGAGCAATCCGATAGCCCGGGGACCGTCCCAAGAACGGTCAAGGACACGCACCGCTCCACGGCAGGCAAGGGATTCGCTCGGCGACAACCCAGGGATTCGCCTAACGGCAGGCAAGGGATTCGCTCGGCGACAACCCAAGGATTCGCTCAACGGCAGGCAACGGATTCGCTCGGCGGGGCAACGACCATGACGCAAACACTCAGTGAACGCATCGCCGTGTGCACCGGCACCTTCGACCCGGTCCATCTGGGGCACTTGGACATCATCGAGCGTGGCAGCCGAATGTTCGATCAGTTGGTGGTGGGGGTCGGGCCAAACCCCGACAAGGCCCCGTTTTTTTCCGCTGCCGAACGGGTCGACTTGCTGCAACAGGTCGTCGGCCATCTGCCCAATGTGCGGGTCCAAGCCTTCGAGGGGTTGGCCGTCAAATTCGTCCGCTCGGTCGGTGCGCGGATCATGCTCCGCGGCTTGCGCACCTTGAGCGACATGGAATACGAGTTCTCGATGTCCTTGATGAACCTGACGCTCGATCCCGAATTAGAGACGATCTTCTTGATGGCCCGCGAAGAGTATTCCCACGTCAGCAGCACGCTGTTGCGGCAGGTGGCGCAATTCGGTGGCGACCTAAGCAAGTTCCTGCCCCCAACCATCCGAGTTGCGTTGGAACGTCGGGCCAGGGAGCGTGGGCTGGCGGGTCGATCGGGGTGAGCTATGGCCGAGCCGAACGACTCCGAACGTTACAACCTCTGGGTGCGGGAAAGGGCCAAGGCCCTTCGGGCTGCGGATCGACCGCCGACGACCCAAGCCGAGTGGCGGCAACGGCGGGAAAAGCTCCGTCGCGAGATGTTGCAAGCCATGGGACCCTGGCCCGAGACCCCCGCGGAGCTTCGGCCCGAGATCCTCGGCACCATCGAGCGGAAGGGCTACCGCATCGAACGCCTGATCTTCCAAAGTCAGCCCGATGTCTGGGTCACCGCCCATCTTTATGTCCCCGAGGGGGCCAAGCGGTCTCCCGCTGTCCTGGTCGTGCATGGTCATTGGGCGATGGCGCGGCGCGATCCGGTCGTGCAGGCCCGCTGCCTAGGCTTGGTCAAACTCGGCTTCGTCGTCTTGGCGATCGACGCATTCGGTTCGGGGGAACGGCATGCCCAACCGGCGCGGGGCACCTATCACGGGGCGCTCGATGGGGCGGCGCTGTGGCCGACCGGGCGGACTCTGCTCGGACTGCAAGTGTACGACAATCGTCGCGCCGTCGATTATCTTCTCACCCGTCCCGAAGTGGACCCCGCCCGAATCGGCATCACCGGAGCCTCCGGTGGCGGAAACCAAAGCATGTATGCCGGCGCTCTGGATGATCGGATTGCCTGTGTGGTCCCGGTTTGTTCCGTCGGTCAGTACCAAGCTTACCTGCAAGCCGCTTGTTGCGTCTGCGAGGTCCTCCCGAGGGCGTTGACCTTCACCGAGGAGGGCGACGTGCTGGCCCTGGTCGCCCCACGAGCGCTCATGGTCATCAACGCCAGCCGTGATGCCTTCCAGTTCAGCCCCGGCGAGGCGGAAAAGAGTGTCGCCCGTGCCCGCCACGTCTACGACTTGCTCTTGCAGCGGGAGCGAATCCGTCACGTCGTATTCGATTCGGGGCACGATTACAACAAGCCGATGCGCGAGGCCATGTATGGTTGGATGAGCCGCTGGCTGAAAGATGTGGGTGATGGCTCGCCCATCCCGGAGCCGGAGTTTGAACTGGAATCGCCCGAAACACTCGCTTGCTTCCCCGAGTTGGCCAAGCGTCCGACCGTTTGGATGACCCCCACGCGGTTGGCCGGTCGACTCGGCAGAGAGCTGATCGCGAAGTCCGATCAACTGAAACCGAGGCATGCCGAGGAGTGGGAATCCACCGCCGTAGAGTGGCGTGCCCGGCTGGAGACACTGTTGGGTGGTATGCCAAAGTTGGCAGCCGCAGCCGGTCGCGCCGAGGGGCCGCCCGATGCAGACGATCCGGTCACGTTGCCGGTCCGCATCCGGGGCGAAGACGGGTTGCCGATCCCGACCCTGACCCTCAGCCGGCGCCAGCCCACTCGTCCTCGGCCCGGTGTGATTGTGCTTCATTTGGACGGAAAATCCGCCGCCATCAAGCATCCCCTGCCGCGGGCCTTGGCCACCGACGGGTGGTTCGTCGCCCTGCCCGATCTCCGCGCGACCGGCGTGTTGAAACCCGCCCACGATGCCATCGCCACGGCTCCGGATCACAACAGCGCCGAGCACGGAGTCTGGATCGGTCGCCCCTTGCTGGGACAATGGGTCGTGGATGTCCGAGCCGTCGCCGAGTGGCTGGCCATCCAGGGAAACCGGGATGAGTCACGTATGTGCGTGATCGGTCTGGATGCCGCGGGGATCGTCGCCTTGGCTGCCGCGGCCCTTTGGCCGGATCGCTTCACCTCCGCCGCCCTGGTGCAGACACCCGTGTTACTGATCACGGATGAGCCTTATCCCAAGGACACCCGCATGGGATTGCTTGCCCCCGGTTTATTCACCGTGGGCGATGTGCCGCATCTCGCCGCCTTGGTCGCGCCCCGCCGATTGTTTATCGTCGGCGGTCGACGCATCGACTCGGTCGATCCGCTCGGCGAACTTGCCCTGACCAAAGCCTTCGACTTTACCCGATCGGTCTACCAGGCCCACCGCCGAGCCGACAAACTAACGATCACCTCCTCGATCGCATGGAATCAACTCGCCCGGCAGCTTTAAAGTTTCGGGACCGACGACGTCGCTCTCAGTGCTGGGCGGTCGTTTTGCCTTGATGCGGCTCGTCCCGTTGCCATGCCCCTCCCGCGAACTCGATGAAAGAATCTTGACTCGAACGCTTGCATTGTCATGCGGGGCGTGGTAACGTCAGGGAATCATGTCATTTCTTTGTTGGTTTGGGGAAGCCCATGTTTGCGCAGCATGAATCGATCGGGTGGACCTGCCCACGCCGCCTGCAACGCGGCATCATCGGGTTGGCTTTGTGGGTGCTGATCGCGGGGCGGCTTGTCGGCGAAGAGAACAAAGCGGCCCTCGAGAAGAAGGAAGCGGCAGACAAGCCCGCCCGGCTGGCGATCCCCGCCGCGGAAGCACTCAAAAAGGCCGAAAAGAAGCTGAAAGATCAATTCAAAACGGAATACGCTAAGACCAAGCCGGAAGACAAGACCGCCCTGTCGGCCAAGTTGCTCGTCCCGGGGCGAGAGGATCGCAACGACCCGGCCCAATGGTACGTCCTTTTGCGGGAGGCCCGCGACCTGGCCATCGAAGCCAAGCGGCCCCGACTTGCCTTCGAGGCCATCGCCGACCTGGAGAAACACTTCGACGTGGACGGCGTCGCCCTGCGCGTCAAGGCGATCGGCGACCTGTGCAAAGACGCGACGGACCTTCAAATGACCGCCATCTTCCGCGCTACGCAGAACTTGGTGCAGCAGGCGCTGGACAAGGAACAATTCGAGGCGGCTCGAAAGTATCTCGATGCCATCGACGGCCCGGTGCGGGCGATCAAAGCCGACCAGATCATCCGTCGCCTGCGAGAACTGCGGAATGAGTTGAATGAGTACGAGAACGACTTCCGAGCCGTGACTTCCGCTCGGGCACAATTGACCAGCGATCCGGAGAACGCCGAAGCAAACTACACCATCGGCCGCTACCTGTGCTTCATGCACGGCGATTGGGAGAAAGGCCTGCCTCTGCTCGCCAAGGGGAAAGATGCCGCTTTGAAGCAGCTGGCATCGAAAGAGTTATCGCAGCCGACGGAGTTAAAAGAGCAGTTAGCGATCGCCGATGGTTGGTGGAAGCGCAGCGAGAGTCTGCCGGACCAGCGGCGGGAATTGAATTTGGTGCGTCATGCGAAGGTGTGGTACGAGCGAGCCGGTGCCACCGCCGAGGGTGAGGATCGGCAGAGAGTGATCGATCGGCTCACGGCCGCGCAACGCAAGGAATGGATCCGTTTTCACCGGCTAGTGCCCGGCAGTTTCTTCGGCCGCGAGCCGGAGGACCGTGTCCTGCTCATGCGCGAGGGGGGCGGCAATCTGAAGTCCGAGGAGGCGATCGAATTGGGTCTGCAATGGTTGGCGAATCACCAGGCTCCCAATGGGGCATGGAGCATGGACGGCTTTCACCGCATCGCCAAGTGCAAATGCACCGAACCCGGCGAGAAGCACGACGTCGCCGCCACGGCCTTCGCACTGTTGCCGTTCCTGGGAGCCGGGGAGACACACAAGCGAGGCAAGTACGCCCCCGTCGTGCAAAAGGCCATGACCTGGCTGTTGCAGAAGCAGAAATTCCCCGACGGCAATTTCCATGACAACGCATACGAAAATGCCCTGGCGACGATCGCCATCGTCGAGTTGTATGGGATGACAAAGGATCGGAACCTGCGGAACCCAGCCCAAGCCGCCGTCGCTTATATCGCCGCGGCGCAATTCTCCGATGGCAGTTGGGGATACAGCAAGGGGACCAAGGGCGACTTATCCGTCAGCGGTTGGCAGTTTACCGCGTTGAAGTCGGCAGTCTATGCCGGGCTGCACGTCCCCAAGGAGACCTTTGAGAAGCTCAGTCAATTCCTCGATTATGTCGCCAGCGAGGATGGTCTGGGATACGGTTACAACAGCCCAGGAAGCGGCGCGTCAACATCGGCCGTGGGGATTCTTTGCCGCCAGTTCCTCGATTGGGGACCAGGCCATCCCGGCATGACGAAGGCGCTTGGGCATCTGCTCCGCAGTGAGAATTTCCTCTCCAAAGATCGAAACAACATGTACGCCGTCTTCTACATCAATCAGGTGGCTCACCACTTGGGCGGCGAACGTTGGGAGACGTGGAACTCGAAAGTCCGCGACCTGTTGATCGAGCTTCAAGACAAGGGGGACGATCCGAAGACCGCCCACCAGAAAGGGAGTTGGTCCCCGCGGGGCGACACCTATGCGAAGCAGGGAGGGCGCTTGATGTACACCGCCCTGTCCCTCATCGCCTTGCAAATGCCCTATTATCACATCCCGCTTTACGGCTACGGGCCATATACATTGTTAGATTAGCGCCACTGTAGCGTGCGCAAACTCACATCGACCGATCCGCGCCTCTCGGGTTGAACCCAATCCACCGGGAGGCGCGATTCCTTTTCTCACCAGGATGGCAGACCGCACGGCGGCAAGAGGAAGCGACGGCACGCCTCGGCGACCACGGGAGCATGAGTGTACTGGGCGAAGTGCCCGCAGTCGGCTAACTCCAATCGATCGGCGTGAGGCAGCCCGCGGGCCAATTCCTCCTGTGCCTGCGAATTGGCGATGAGGTCTTGATCTCCCGAGAGTAGAAGCACCGGATGGCGGATCGATGGCAGGACAGGGCGCAGGTCCAACCGGTCGACTAACAAAGCCCGATGGGCAAAGGTGCGGATCGGGATTGAGGCCGCGTTCGATTTCTTCAACGCGAACAGGCCGGGGTCCCTGCCGGCGAATGCCGGACCGTCGATCCGCTCTTGCTGGGCCGACCACAGGGGCAGATCCCCAAGCCGACCCGGCCACCACCGCGCCAGGTGCACGACCACCCGCTCCATCAACGCCAGCGGTCGCCGGGCAAAACTACTTTGCACCATCGCTCGAAGGAAACGGCGCGGCTGTCGAGACAGGCCCGCCAGCACGATCGTCCCGCCGAAGGAGGCACCGTAGGCGGCTGCCTGACGAATCCCAAGGTGGTCCAAGATCGCCACCAGCCCGTCTGCCAGGTCGGCATGACGGATCGCGCCAAGCCGCGCCCCGTCGTCAGCGCCGTCCGGCAATTCATAGGCGACACAGCGAAAGGAATCCGCCAGGTGTGCGATTAGCGGCACAAATGAGCTGGCACGGTCCGCCAGCCCGTGAACCAACACCAGCGGTTGACCCTGTCCCCACTCGTAATATCGGCAGCGGTAATGCGGCAAGTCGACCACTCCGTGCCGCGCCTCCCGCTGCCAACGATGCCATGCCTGGGCAAACGGAATCTCTCGTTGGGCCTCGATGATCCCAATTTGCGGTGCGCTAACCGACATAACACTCTCGATGCCGCGACATCATGTTGGTTCAACGATAGAAACCAACACTGGCGAAACTCACGCTTTCGTGACCATCGGGATGGACATAACGTCCATAGTGGAGGAGCCGGCCTCGATTCGGGCGGACGGCATCGAGCAAGGTCCAAGTCGGAGGCAGGCCGCAAATCCGTCGTGAGTCGTTCTCGGCGGCAATGAGACGAAAATAACGCTGATGATCCGCAGATTCTAATGCCTGCAACAAAGCCTGATCCTTCTCCCCGCTGTGCGACAGCAGGGGTTCGGCCACCGGTTTCGGGTCGCCGAATTTCGGGCCAATGTGGGCCAGGTCGCCGCTGATGATGTAGCACACCGGCTCAGGCGTCTCGGCCTCGGCCCGTCGTAACGCTTCCACCATGCGGCGAATGTCCGACTGCTCGCCCGGATCCTCACCGCTCTCGATGCAGTCCACGAACTGTCTCTTATACACA
>JAOAAM010000473.1 GCA_026418875.1 Gemmataceae bacterium
GTCGATGCCGCCGAGGTCGAGGCCGAGAAAAAGGCGGCCCCGTTTGGCCGGGGCGTGACGATGCCGGGCATGCCGTCGATACCTTTGCCCGTGCTCCTGCCGGCGGCAGTGGCCGCGAGTCCGCCGGGGGTGGTCTTACCGAAGCACAGCCGCTACGCGGAGCAATTGCTCGCCGCGATCCCCTCGGAAATCCGCGAGGCCGCCAGCGATCCATTCAGCGCTCGAGCCTTGGTATTCGGCTTGCTCCTCAGCCCTGAGTACGAGGTGCGTGAGCGGCAACTCGCGGCGCTGCAAAAGGCGGCGGATCGGCGCGATGATGGGGAAACAAAACGGTTAGCGCCCCACATCGCGCAACTGCCCGACGCGGCCCGCTTGCCCGTGATCGACCTCGCCATCCCGGCCTTGCGTCGAACGTCCCGTTCGCAGTACCAACAGTTTCGCGACTTGATCGAGACGCTGATCCGAGCGGATGGCAGGGTCAGCTTGTTCGAGTATGTTTTGCGGAGCGCGATCGAGAGGCACTTGGACTCGGCTTTCGGCCGCCAACGGCCCCAGCCTACGCCGCCAAGACCAAGCCTCGACAGCAGCATCGCCTGGGTGGTTTCGTGCCTGGCTTGGGCTGGGCATCAGGATGACGGCGAGGCACAGAGCGCGTTCGATGCCGCGGTGTCTAAGGTCGTCGGCACGTCGTTGCCCATGGTCCCCCGCTCGGAGTGCCGACTCGACGAATTGGATCGACACTTGGGTTGGTTGGCGTTGGCATCGCCGTCGAACCAGAAGAAGCTGCTCGATGCTTGCCTGAGTTGCATCGGGCACGATGGTCGCATCACCGTACGCGAGGCGGAACTTTATCGTGCGATCGCCGACGTGATGGGCGTGCCGGTGCCGCCTTTAGTTCCCGATGCCTGAAGTGAAATGTTTTGCTCGGGGCGTGCCGGTGCCGCCTTTAGTTCCCAATTCCTGAAGTGAAATGTTTTCCTCGGGGCGTGCCGGTGCCAACCTCGCGGGTTTACGCCAGCATTTTTTCGATCTTGGGCGGCAATTCGAATCGGACCGCTTTCGCCGCGATCGGCTCGCCAAGTTGCCGAATCTCTTCCTCCCGCAACCGACCCAGTTGCTTCTGTTGAGCCAGCAGCAAGTAGGGCACCCGTCGGGGATCCAGACCCATGAGCCGACAGCAGGTGGCATCCACGGCAACCAGGTCGGTCCCCATCACGATGACCCCCAGGGGCTTGGCCGTGCCGTTGAGCGGTCCATCCCCTTCCATCCCGACGATGCCATCGACAATGGCCAAGTGCGGCGTGTTCGTCAGGGCGATGTCCACGATGCTGTTCGGAATGCCACGCCAATGCAGTTCGTTTTTCGGCCAACCGTAGCAGATGCCCGGGAGCGTTCCGAACAGGTTCTTCAATGATAAGGTGGCCCCGGCCCAGTGGTGCGTCTTCAACTTCGGCAGGGAAATCAACACGTCCGTCTGCACGACGGTGCGCGCTACGTACAGGTAATCCAGGCCGGTCAGCCGGCCGAGGTTTAACAGTTTCTCCGGCTCGTCATGGTTCAGGTCGACAAATGGAACCCCCTGACGTCGCAGCACCTCGCCCAGGCCGCTTTCTTCGACCAGGTAATGGGCGTTGCGCCAGTGTCCCGGCCCCTCGGCGACGATGATTTCCGATGCCCCCTCTTCGCGGCAAAGTCGAATCACCGCCTCGATCAAGCGAGGGTCCGTGTTGATGACCTTGTCCCGGTGATATTCGACCAGGTTCGGCTTCAACCCGACCCGGCGCCCCGCCAGCGGCACCTCGTCGCGGAAGTGGTGGAATTGTTGACGGAGCACGGCCAACAGGTCGTCGTCGTAGCTCGTGGCAGCAGCAATGTGGACAGCGGAGTTGGTCGGCAGCGGCCGCAGTGCCCCCAGGCCATTCAGGAACACTCCCCGCAACCGCGACACGACTCGGCCCAGCGGACCCCTCGGCTGAGAACCTTTGCTCGCTTCCTCGATCACTGCCCTCTGGGTCGCTGCGGTCGGCCAACGCGGACGATCGGTGAGAAGGAAAGGATGGCTCCGCTCGCTTTCCAGGGCCAGAATGGCCAAGGCATGTCGGACGATCAGGTGCGGCGGGGATGACGATCCCAACACGGTGCGAAGGCGTTCGTCCACTTCGTCGACGGCCCCCCTAGCCGCCGGGTGATGCCGCCAGGCGCTGAACGCCAAGCGCGCCCAGCCCAAGTGTTCGAGGTCGTTGGTGTGGGCGGATTGCGTCCGCAGATATCGCAAGGCACTGGCCACTCGCGGTTCCTGATCCAAGCCTTGGACCGCCAGAAGCATCAAGGCGGTGGGGGTCGGGATGGGGTCAGTCAGTCGTCCCAGGACTCGGCGGTTGCCGTAATTCACCCCCCCCTCGTCGAAGGCGCGGTCGATCAGCAGCCGCACGCCGTCGGCCACCTCGGGGCAATCTCCTTGGCCGCAGCGACGCAAGGCGAGGACGGCCCACGCCGTCGGCTCGACCCAGGGAAAATTGCCGTCGGCCCAAGGCCAACCGACGATTTGCACATCGATGTCCATCATGTCGGCGACTTCCGGGTCGGCCTTCATCACCCGGCCGCGCCATCCCCGCAATCGCTCCGCCGTCTTCTGCCAACCCTCCCGACCCAAGGTGACGCGGGTGAACAACACCAAAGCCGTCGGCCACGCCGCCTCGCCTCGGCCACGGGACAAGCGATAGGAGCCGTCGGCGGCGGCATGCTGTTGCAGCGATCGCTCTCCCTCGGAAATCACGTCGGCGAAACGATCCGCCGCTCCGGCTAGGGCGAGAAGGGCGAGGCAGGTCGGCTCGGGGTGGGGTGATTGCCCATCGACATAACCCCAACCGCCGCCGGGGGCTGCCCGCTGGGCTAAGGATTCCCTTAAACTTGCCAGGTTGTCCACGATCCGCACCTCCCAAGGGCTGTCTCTTATACACATC
>JAOAAM010000512.1 GCA_026418875.1 Gemmataceae bacterium
CCGCCAAGGCGATCAAGCATGCAATGGCCTCGAGGGAGGCTCGGAAACGCACCAGCGGGTCTTTCGTCTCCAGCCCCAGCCAACGATACATCGGTTTCGATACATTCAGGGACGGTTCGGGATGGACAAACGGCAGGACCATGACTCCATTACAGCCCGGGGGAACGGCATCCCGCGCTGCGGCGAGCTGCTCCCACTTTGGGTTCTTGCCGACGACTTTATCCAGAAACTGGGCACCGTTGTTGTAACACCGCATCCACAAGTACGGCCCCCAATTCAGCTTCATCGCGTCCAGCGAGCCACGGCTGGGCAACTCGGCAGCCGAAGAATTCACCACGGCCGAATTGCCCAAGATGACCGCGACTTGTCCCGACTCGACTGCACCACCGCCCACGAGCCCCGCTGCCTGATCGTCCAGTGTTGGGAAAATCAACGGACGATGAGTTGGTGAGAGTCCGGCCTCGACAGCGACGTGGTCCGCCACGGGGCCGATCGGTTCATTCGGGTCGGTCAGGATTCGCGGGAGTTGTTGAGCGGCAAGCTGCCGGTATTTCTCCGATTTCAGGGCTTCAAGCATCTCCAGCCGCCACTGGTTCGTCCGCAAATCCATGATGCCCGTCGAGGCGGCCGCAGAAACACTCACGACGTCGAATCGACCTGTCAAGTAACCCGCGGCTAAGGATCCATGCTGGGCGATGAAGGCCGTGCGCTGCCAATCTTCCTTTTTCAACTTGCGTTCATCTTTGACGAGGTGGCTGAGGGTGTAACGAATCGCCCACGGACCGCCGATCAGGTCATGCACACGAGGGGGACCGCCGAGCCGCTCGAGACCTTGTGCATGGAAGCGGGCCAAGGTGCCGTCGTTCCAACAAATGGCCCGCCTGACCTGGTTGCCGTGCGCGTCGATTCGTCCGGCGGTGTGATGCGTCGCAGAGATGCCGCCGGCCACCCACCGATCTAGCAATCCCTGCTTCTTCAACTCGGCAGCGATGGCCCTCACGGTTGCTCGCACCTGTCCTTCCAACTGGGCCAGGTTTAGCTCGGAGACACCCCCCTTGGTCCAGAGGTCTGTCGGCAGTCGATACTCGCCAACTTTGTCACCCCGCAGGTCAAACGCAAGGCATTTGACAGAGCCAGTGCTGAAATCCCAACCCGTCACGATGCTGTCCGCAGGCAGGCACATCTCGGCAATGGACATCGACGGCTCCACGAAATGCCCAAGGCGGCTGGAAGACTTTTTTCACCAACAGGGCACGCTAGCCTTCACAATCTCGCATCATCATCGGGACGACGCCACGAACTGTCCACCTGCAACCCCGCCAGGCCCTAACTGATTCGTTCGGACCCTGCGGGTTGCGCGTCAGCTCTCAGCGTCCGGGGGCGGAAGACCGAAGTCTGGGCAAGCTGGGCAAAGAGGCCGAGGTCGTGAATCACCGGGTTTCCGAAGGTCGTCTTGAAGCAGCCGTCACTTTAGCAGTAAGATCGGTGCCTCGACAGGCAAATCGGGGGCAGCCGTGGGGGAGGTGAGTGGTGGAGGTGACGCTGCGGCAGTTGGCCGAGTGGGTCGATGGCGAAATCGACGGCGACGCGACCGTTTGTGTTCGGGCAGCACGCTCGCTGCAGGAAGCAGGACCGACGGACATCACCTTCGCGGCGGATGAGCGCCACGTCTTGGAACTGCACCACAGTCCGGCGGCGGCCGCCTTGATCCCGCGCCATGCCCCGAAAGCGAATAAGCCCTCCATCCGGGTGCACGATCCGTTGGCCGCGTTTGTCACGATCTTCGAAAAATTCAAACCACCCCCGCCCAAAGAGACGTGGGGCATTCATCCGACTGCCGTGGTTGATCCGACCGCTCAATTGGGGGAGCGAGTCCGGATCGGCCCTTACGCCGTGATCGGTCCGGAAACGAGTATCGGGGCAGGCAGCGTTCTCCACCCCGGCGTGGTCGTCGGTGCCCGATGCCGCTTGGGCGAGGATGTCGTCCTCCATCCGCATGTGGTGCTTTACGACGGGACCATCCTGGGCAACGGCGTTGTGATCCACGCCCATAGCGTCATCGGCGCGGATGGTTTTGGC
>JAOAAM010000590.1 GCA_026418875.1 Gemmataceae bacterium
GTACGAATTGAGGGTCTCTGGCGGACCTCCGATCCCATCGCGGGCATGGCAGGCCACGCAGTTGAAACTCAGCAACGTTCGTTGGACGACCTCGCGCGGATGGACCACGCCTGGTTTCATGGACTTCAAGGCTGCTCGGAGCGATTGCCGTTGCGGCTCGCTCAGGTGATAACGCACGGATCCTTGGTCGCCGAGACAACCCTTGCTCTGATCCATCATTTGCAACTGTTCCAGCCGGGGAGCCTCGAGGCGTGGGGCGATGGCTGTGCCTTGACGCGTGAGCGAGTGACAATTTGCACAGCCGACGGTCGCGAACAGTTCTTTGCCCCGAGCCACTAAATCGGGTTTCACCTCCAGGCGATCCTCGATTGGAACATCACGTGGCGACGGCGTGGCGCTCACCCCCTCCTTGGTCGCGGCAACGATTTCCCCCAAATCACGCCGGGGCAGATCGGGTCCCTCGATGCTCACGCGCAACTCGGCACCGCCGCCGCCCTGGAAGAAACCGACAACCACCTGATGCAGTCCGGCTTTCAATATCAGCTTGCCGGATTCGCCTTTGGTGGCGTGAAACCCATCGTTATCGACGACTTTTTGTCCGTTTATCCAAAGCAGGCTGCCGTCGTCGCTTTCCGTCGTGAATGTGTATTCGCCGTCGCGTTCAACCCGGAAGAAACCGTCGAAACGCAGGGCGAAATTACTTTGCCGCGGTGCGATGACGACGTCAAAAGCGGGGCTGAGACCCGACTGCTTGGGCTTCAGTTTGTCGAAATCGGGGACGCGGTCCCATTCCCCCTCGTAATAAGCGTAATTCGTCGTGCCTAAGCCAGTCGAGATGTTGGATGATGAATGCTGGAGCAAGAAGTGGGCCACACGGCGCGCGTCCTGAGCATTCAGCAACGCTGGCATGCGACCGCTGGGGCGAACCTCGTGCGGGCGCTCCAACAAGTTGGTCAAACCCTCGAGTGAGTATTTGGCTTGGAGGTTGGCCAAGGGCATGACGGGGGCATCGACGTTGATGGGTTTCGCCGTTCGATCCAAAGGTCCGTGACACGCCACGCAGCCGACTTTGGTGTAAATCTCGTAGCCTTGGATGATGCCTCGCAGATCACGGCGGAACGGCCGGGGCGTGCCGGTCGACGCGAGCAGATGCAGCAGGGCCTCGAGTTTCGCCTCGCGTTCGGGATCATGGGGGAGCAATTGCGGCATCACCGTGCCGGGTTCAGCACCGTGTGGGTTTTGGATCATCTGCCGCAGATGGCTAACACGCACTCTGGAGCCGACTCGATCCAAGTTTGGCCCGGGACGGCGACCCAGAGCGGGCGACTCATGGCAATTCACACAACCCAGTTCTGTCAGCAACACTCGGCCGAGTAACGAAGGTTCCACTCGCTGGTCGCGGGCAAACCGTTCCCATGCGGGAACCTGTGGGCCGCTCCGCTCCGCCGAGATCAGCACTGAAGTCGCGAGGACGAGCGCAATCCAGGCGCCCAGATACCACTTCATGGACTCAACTCCGAACATGCAATCATTCCATCAATAGGCGGGCGGCTCCAGCATTGGCCGGCGGCGGGAGGGACATCCAAAGCATATCTCCGAGGGGGAGTTGGACAAGGGAGCCGCGGCCGACTCCCACCGCATCCAAATCCTTGAAAAGACCCGTGCGGCAGAGTTGCTCTTGCACGGGGCAATCGTCTCGGTTATGGCCCCTCGCCGGATCGGAGACTTCGCGGGAGGCGGCTGATGCACGCCATGCGTTCGTTCCTTTGGTTGCTGCTGGGACTCGGGGTGGGTGTGGCGATCACGACCTTCGCCATCGGTCAGACGGTTCGTCGGAGCGCGATCACCGATCCGAACCTGCTGATCGCCGGGAGCAACGACCGCTACGAGGATTACATCATGTGCACGGGGGCCGTGGCTGTCACCCCGCGAGCACCGACCGATGGTCTGTGGATTTTGGATTATCGAGCGGGCAAGCTGCTGGGGACGGTGATCGATCGGAACCAGGGTCGGATCACGGGTTTCGCGGAGGTGAATCTGGTGCAGGACTTCCAGATCCCTCCGAAGCAGAACGTCCATTTTATGATGACTACCGGCATGATCGCCGCGGGTCAGTCGGCCCTGTACGTGGTCGAGACGACCACTGGGAAGTTCGGCATCTACACGCTGGGGCCTGATCCGACGAATCCGCAAGCGGGCATCATCATCCGCCGACATGACATGGGCTTCTTCCGGCAGCCCGAGCGGCAATAACGCTCGGTCCGAGCGGGCTGATGCCCGAACTCGACTGTCGAGGCTGCTACCCGAACCCGACCGTCGCGCCGTAGATTCTCCGCATGCGGCGAGTGGTCATCATCGGGGCGGGTATCTCGGGACTGGCGCTGGCATTTCGCTTGAAACAGCGCGTGCCACATGTCCATCTGACTTTACTCGAATCCGACTCGCGGCCCGGGGGCAAAATCTGGACCGAACGGATCGACGGCTTCCTCGTCGAGCATGGTCCCAATGGTTTTTTGGAGACGAAGCCCTCGACCAAGGAGTTGGCCGCAGATCTTGGACTGACGAACGACCTGGTGTCGGCCTCGGAAGCGTCGCGGCGGAATCGATACCTCTTCTTGAACGGACGGTTGCACCGACTGCCCAATGGCCCGATCGGTCTGCTTTTTTCGCGTTGCCTCAGTTGGCGTGGCAAGTTGGGAATCTTCCGGGAATTGACTCGCCCGGGTCGGCCCCCGAATCACGACGAAAGCGTCGCTGACTTCTTCCGCCGACGCATGGGGCAAGAGGCGGCCGACATCTTGGGCGACGCTTTGGTTACGGGCATTCATGGTGGCGACCCGGAGAAATTGAGCCTGGCGTCGGCCTTTCCCCGAGCGGCGGAGATGGAGGCCCGGTATGGCAGCGTCATCCGCGGCTTCTTGCGCTCTGCTGCCGAGAGACGTCGGCAAGCCCGAGCCGAGGGCCGCGAGCCGACGAAAACGGGCCGATTGTGGTCGTTTCGCGGCGGACTGCGGCAACTGATCGATGGACTTGTCCAAGCCCTGCCCGAGGCTCTGACCTGCGGAGTGCGGGTCCGATTCATTCGCGCGCTGGAGAACGGATGGCTTGTCCACGGCGAGGGACAACAGCGTTGGTCTGCGGATGCCGTGGTGCTCGGTTGTCCGGCGGATCAGGCCGCGGAGGTGGTGGCGGACCTTGATGCTGCCTTGGCCGAGGACCTCGCCGGGATCGCCTACAATCGCATTGCCGTGGTCGCTTTGGGCTATCGGCGCTCGCAGGTGCCGCAACCGCCGGATGGCTTCGGCTACATCGCCCCGCAGCGGACTCGCCGCGATGTCCTGGGCGTGCAGTGGTGTTCGTCGATTTACCCCAACCGGGCGCCGGAGGGGTTTGTACTGTGGCGGGCATTGTGCGGCGGATGGAATCGGGGCGACGTGGTCGATTGGGATGACGAACGCCTGCTCCGGGCCGTCCACGAAGAAATCCGGCTGGCGATGCGGGTGCATGACGATCCGGTTTTCCACCGCATCATCCGTTGGCCCCGGGCAATCCCGCAATACCACGTCGGTCACGGCGAGAGACTAAATCGTATCGCCTCGCGGCTGCGGCAACATCGCGGACTCTACCTGACCGGCAACGCCTACCGGGGTGTCGCCCTGAACGATTGCACCGAACAAGCCATCCTCCTTGCGGAGCAAATCGCACGAGATTTGCAGACGTTCCCCTCCAATCCCCATCACTCCGAGGACTCGCCATGCACCGTGTCTTGAGCTTGATCCTGGGCGGGGGCCGTGGCACCCGCCTGTTCCCATTGACAAAATCGCGCAGTAAGCCCGCCATGCCGCTCGCGGGCCGGTATCGACTGATCGATATCCCCATCTCGAATTGCATTAACAGCGGGTTGAATCACATTTACGTCCTGACGCAATTCCTCTCCGCCAGCTTGCACCGCCACATCAGCAACACGTACAAGTTCGACATGTTCGATCGAGGGTTTTGCGAAATCCTCGCCGCCCAGCAGACGTACGAGAACAACGACTGGTACCAAGGCACGGCGGACGCGATCCGGCAAAATATGCGGTATATCACCGATGAATACGACGAAGTGCTGATCCTCTCCGGCGACCAACTGTATCGCATGGACTACCGCGACATGCTTCGGACCCACCGGGAAAGTGGAGCCGACGTCACGATTGCCGTCTTGCCGGTTGAGAAGTCGGCGATCTCGGGCTTGGGGATCGTGCGGGTCGGAGACGACGGGCGAATCCTGGGGTTCTTGGAAAAGCCGAAGACCGACGCCGAAGCCGCACCTTTCCGTGCCCCGCCCGAGTGGCTGGCTCGCCAGAAGATCGACGCCGCCGGCCGGGAGTATGTCGCCAATATGGGGATCTACGTTTTCAATCGCCCGTTCCTGGAGTACGTCCTGACGGCTCCGCTGAAGGAGGGCAAACCGCCGACCGACTTCGGCAAAGATATTTTCCCCAACATCTACAAAACACACCACGTTCATGCTCACATCTTCGACGGCTTCTGGGAGGACTTGGGCACAATTCGGGCTTACTGGGAGGTCAGCCTGGCGTTGTGCGATGACCAACCGAAGTTCGAGTTCCACAGCCCGCGAGGGGTGATTTACACTCGGGTGCGGAACCTGCCTCCGTCGCGGATCAGTGACGCCGCGCTGGAAAAAGTCCGCCTGGCGGAGGGCTGCGTCATCCAAGCGGGGGCCAGAATTCGCCGCAGCATCATCGGTG
>JAOAAM010000615.1 GCA_026418875.1 Gemmataceae bacterium
GAGCAAGGCCGAGTTGACCGGCAGCGACGCCGTGCGCGATCGCTTGGAGCGTGAATTGGGGGTGGAGGTACACGCCATCTCTGCCGTCACCGGGCAGGGTTTGGCCCAATTGGTCCGTCGGGTGGCAGAACTGTTGCAATCAGAAAAAGCCGCCGACCAACTCGTCACTTCGGTGGAGCCATCACCGTGACTATATCGATTCGTGGCGCCACGGAATCCGACGTCGCGGAGATCCTGCAACTGATCCGAGAGTTGGCGGAGTATGAACGGCTGTCGCACGAGGTGGTGGCGACGGAGGAGAGTTTACGGCAGCACCTGTTTGGTTCACCGTGTTTCGCCGAGGTTCTCTTGGCGGAAATCGCGGAAGACCAGCGTTCCAAAAACCTGGCGGGCTTCGCCCTGTTCTTCCACAATTATTCGACGTTCTTGGGGAAACCCGGCATCTACCTGGAAGACCTCTACGTTCGACCGCCGTTCCGCCGTCAGGGGATCGGACGCGAGTTGTTTCGACGTTTGGCACAGATCGCCGTGGAGCGTGGCTGCGGCCGACTCGAATGGGCGGTTCTCGATTGGAACACGCCGGCTTGGGATTTTTACCGCTCGATTGGTGCCCGACCACTCACGGAATGGACCGTGCATCGCCTCAGCGGCGAGCAATTGCGTCGCTTGGCCGAATCAGGCAGTCCGGCGTCGTTCGACGAATCCCGACGCTGAAGAACGTCGTGTAACATTCGGCTCATTTGAATGTTAAGACGACCATCGGCACCAGAATGGTGTAAAAGTCCGTGGTTTGTCCCTCTCGGAGTGCGGCCGAAATCGCCCCCGTTTCGCATCGGCACCGAAACATGAAGTATGCTGTAAGCGTGAGGGAACGAGAAAGAGCGGCCCGAGGCCGACGATACCATCTCATCCGCAAGGGTGAAACGTCCGCATGGCTGCAATGCGCGTGTCACTGTCCGGCTTGCCACCATTGCAGCGACGCATGGTCGAGGCATGGCTAGCCCGATTCGAAGAGAACTGGCACGAGCAAAAGTTGAACGAGTGTTTGCGGGCCTTGCCGCCGCAAAGCAGCGTCCGCCGACCATTGTTGCTTGCCATGATCGAACGCGATCTGGAACACCAATGGTCCCACGGCCGGCAGGTGACGCTCGAGAGTTACCTCAGCGAATATCCGGAATTGGGCCGGCGTGAAGATTTACCCGTCGAGTTGATCGCTGCGGAGTTCGAGGTTCGGCATCGTCACGGTCAGGCGGATCTGGAGGAATACGCTCAGCGGTTCCCGGCAGTTTTCGACGACCTGCAGATCCTGGTTACGCCGGTGCTGGAGGGTGTCGGCCGGCCCGATACTTCAAACGAAGAGGCGGGTCGTTCGTCGACGGAACTGCGACTCAAGCTTCTGACGGCCCCGGCCAACGATCCGATCCTCGATCCGGCCGGTGAACGCCGGTTGAACCTGTTGCGGGCGGAGTCCGCCACGGCGGCTGCTTCCGTTCCATCACCAGCGCCTAGCCCGTCTCGCTGGGGGGCGATTCCTGCCGATCACGATGTGGACGTTTTTTTGCCTCCCGACCTCGCCAGATTGGAACCGACGCAACCGCTGTCCGAGTCACCGGCTCAGACCATCTGGTTGGATGGGGACGCCGGCCGCGACACCGACAACGGCGGGACGTCTCCAAGCCTGTTATCCGCGACGCCAGTCTTACCTGTGCCGCCGGTTTTGGGACGTTATCAGATCGAGCGGCAATTGGGTCGCAGCGGCCGGGGTTTCACGTACCAGGCAGTGGATCAAGAGTTGGGCCGGCGAGTCGCGTTGAAAGTCCCGTGTTTTCGCGGTCACGATGCCGCGACCCAGCGCGAACGCTTTTTGCGGGAAGCGCGAATCGCCGCGGGCCTGAGCCACCCGCTGTTGTGCCCGATTCTCGAAGTCGGACAATGCGATGGCTTCGACTACCTCGTCATGCCGCTCGTGGAAGGCGATTCCCTTAGCGATCTCATGAAAGCGCGGCCGATCTGGCCTGTCCGCCAGGCCGTGGACCTCTTCCACAAATTGACGTCGGCGATGGACGCGGCCCACCGGCAAGGAGTCATCCATCGGGATTTGAAGCCGACGAACGTCCTGATCACGCCCGGCGAAATGCCGGTGATCGTGGGTTTCGGCCAGGCTATTCGTCCGAATCATGCGGAAGACACGGACAACGCGGTCTACCTGGCACCGGAGTGGCTCCAAGGCGAACCGGACCACTCCAGCCCCCGAGGCGACATCTACAGCCTGGCGGCGATGCTTTATCAGATCCTGTCCGGGCAGCGACCGCCGCATCCGCTGGAGCTACCGGCACCGTTGTCTTTCCCCGACGACCTCTCGCCCGAATTGCAAGCGATCTGCCAACGGGCCATGAGTCGGGACCCGGAATTGCGTCACGCCACGATGCGGGAGTTCGCCCAAGATCTGGCACGCTTCCGGGAGACGCTCAAACCATCGAATCCAGGCGCACGATTGTCGTTGAGCGGTACGTCGACTCGCCTTGGCGCGATCCGGCGTCCCGCAGCCGAAACAGACACGAGCGACGTCGTCCCACTCGATGCCCTGCCAACGATGATGCCGCTCACAGGCCCTGCGAGCGCGGCCATCTCCCGCGTGCAGCAGATCCGGCAGATGTCGTCGACCGAAAATCCCGTGGCCAGGCTCCGGCCGCCTCCTCCACCCTCCCGGCGATTCGCATGGGAGTGGATCGCCGTGGGGACGATCAGCGTTCTCGTTCTGGTCGTGATGATTGTGTGGATGAGCCGCCGGCCGACCGAGACTCGCTCCCGCGAGCCGAACGCAACTTCCCCTAGCGACAACCCCGCTCCGCAAGAGCCACTCAGCCCGCCGACCCCCGCGGAACTCGTGCGTCGGCTTGCCACTCTCCGTGGTGAAGAGCAACTGGCCCTGGTTCAAGAGTTGAAAGTCAAGAAAGACCCCGCCCTAACGCAGGCGATTGTCGAATACCTCGTTTCATCGCCTTGGTCCCACTCCAGCCCCGATGGCCAAGATCGCGCTGCCGCCCTCTCCGTGTTATTGGCGATTGATCCCCTCGCGGTTCCCGATACCCTCCGACGCGCGACGAAATCGCCCGATGCGGCGGTGCGGCAGTGGGCATATCAAGAAATCGGGCGTCGGATCGACCTCGACACGCGGGCGCGGCTCCTCCCGGTCCTGCTGGGAGGTTTGAAGGATGCGAACGGCGGAGTCCGACATTTGGTGGCAGAACAGGTGCGGCAATTACCGCCGCCGCACGACGCCTCGATTTCCCAAGCGTTGTTCGATCGAGTCAGCGACGCCCTGTGGGGTGAGCCGGACTCCTCGACACCCGACGGCGGCAAAAATGCGGCTCTGGACGCTCTGGAGGAATTCGCACCGAATCGAGTGGCCGCCGCCCTGAACGCCGCGGAACGCAGCCCTCATCCCGAAGTGAGGCGATGGGCCGCCGAGCAGAAAGCCCGCCGCTCTTCACCCTGAGGACGGCCGACGCACGGTGACGATGCCCACGTTGGGACGGGCGGTTCAATGTGAGACCTTGTCGGCTGGCGGCAGCACCATCATGTAGTCTTGGGCGATCCGGCGAGTGTAATCATCGAGCAACGCCTCCACCCGCTGCGGCGAAGACGACGCCACAACCAGCCCGATGTGCTGCTTCATCTTGAGCCGATAAACAACCTCGGGATCGTTGAAGGGCGACGAGTCCGGCCACTCCTGCCGGGCCAAGGACACGACAACGCCTGCATAATCGCTCTTCGTCGGCGGAAGCTGGTAGCGATCGCCGCGCAACTCGATCGCAGCCCACTCGGACCAAAGATTGATGCCCGTCGCGGCCTCGACGATCTCCGCCGTGTTCGCCCCGCCGACACGAGCGCTGGTTTCGACCAGGTAGACCTCCCCATCGGCGTGTCCCAGCAAAAACTCGGTATGCGATGCCCCCCAAGGCAAGCCGAAGCCGGTCAGCACCTTTTCGTTGATCTCGCGGAGACGACCGACCAACGGTTCATCTCGGGGTACGGTGCGGGTCGCATAAATTCCCCCGCCTTGATAGACCTCGAGCAACGGGCGACGATAGCCGTTCACTTCGGCAAAGATCACTCGCCCTCGATGCACCAGCGAATCGACGTGGTACAGGTCTCCGGGGATGAATTGCTCCAGCAAAAAGAAGGATTGCTGATCGCCCAGCCGCTCGATCTCGGCCCAAACCTCGGCTGGTTGATGCAACTTGCGGATTCCAGCCGCCGAGGCTTCGGATCGCGGCTTGAGCAACCAAGGCGGCGGCACACGACGAAGAAATTCCTCCACCTTGGGATGATGGAACAACCCGGTGAATTCCGGGACCCGGATTCCCAAATCCCTCGCCGTCTGCCGCATTGCCAACTTGTCGCGGAACCGTCGTGCCATGGAGGCGTTCAGCCCCGGCAGACGAAGGTGCTCGCGCAGGTCCCCCGCCACCTCGACATCGAAATCATCAAGCGCTGCGATGCGTTGAATGTCCCGTGTTCGATTCAGGTAACTCACGGCTCGGAACAGCGCCATTCGATCCGAAAATGAGGGGAGCGCGAACACTTCGTCGATCTCATCGCGGGGCCAGTTCTCTCCCAGCAACGATTCGATCGTCAACAGAATGCACGACCATCCCTCCGGCCGACATCGAGTGAGGAATCGGTGTCCCTTATGATAACTTGCCAGACATAGGATGACGGGCCGCATGCTCCTCCCTCACTCTCGTCGTTTTCTCGTCCTGTCGTTCCGGTACTACTTCGATGGCCATCGCCCGAAGCATCATCGCCGATTCCCCCCTGATGGTCAACCGCGTGATCGGCCGATACATGAACCCCATCGCCCTGTGTGTCGAGAGGCTCTCGCTCATGCCCGATCTTGCCGAACTCGAACATTGGGACTCTCGCTATCGGGAAGGCCGACCTCCGTGGGACACGGGCCGCGTTTCGGCCGAGTTGCAGCGCCGGCTGGCTCAATTCGAAATCCCCCCGTGCCGGGCGATCGAATTCGGTTGCGGCACAGGGACCAACGCCATCTGGCTCGCACAGCAAGGCTTCGACGTCGTCGCCGCGGACCTCAGCCCCTTGGCCATTCAGCAAGCCCGGAAAAAAGCGGAGCAAGCCGGCGTGGCTGTTCTGTTCCTCCAGGCCGACGTGACCGAATTGCCGGATTTAGGGCCCCCTTTTGACTTTTTCTTCGATCGTGGTTGTTACCACGCTGTGCGTCGCTCCAAAGCTGAGGAGTTCCTCCAACAGCTGGACCGCGTCACATCGCCGGATGCTTGGGGCATCGTTCTGACCGGCAACTCGCGCGAGTCACGACAGCCAGGTCCGCCCACTGTGTCGGAGGACGAATTACGGCGGGAACTGGGGCGTTCATTTGAGTTGGTTTCGCTCGAAGAATTCCGTTTCGATCAGGAAGAGCCGGACGGGCATCGCCATCTCGGATGGTCCTGCGTGTTGCGGAAGAAACCCCGGCGTTGAAGTTGGTCGAGCCAAGGCATCGTGCCTCGGGAGGTCGGCAGTCAACCGATGAACATGAAAGTTTTGATCCCCGCGGAGGCGATCCAGCGGCGCGTGGACGAGCTAGGACGCGAGATCGCCGCGGCCTACCCGAATCACCAGCCCGTCACCATCGTCGGTGTCCTGACCGGCTGTCTGGTGTTCCTTGCGGACCTGATCCGTCGACTCGATTTGCCCCTGCGCATCTCGCTGATTCAAGCGTCGAGCTACCGCGGAGAGACCACCCAAGCCGGTGAGTTGCTCCTGGGGGCCGAAATGCTCCCCGACCTGACTGGCCGCGACGTCCTGCTCATCGACGACATTTTGGATACCGGCCGCACCATCTCCAAGATCGCCGAACGCCTGAAAGCCTTGGGGTCCCGATCGGTTCGAGCGGCGGTTTTGTTACGAAAGAGAGGTCGCCAGGAAGTGCCATTCGAGCCAGACTTTTGCGGCTTCGAGATTCCCAACGAATTCGTGGTCGGCTATGGCTTGGATTACAACGACGAATATCGCCATTTGCCGTTTATTGGGATTTTCAACTCGACACCGTGACGGCCCATCCTTGAGGTCCTCGGCGCTGACCTCCGCTTTCTGAGGAACCCTCAGGCTGCTTAGGGGCCGACGGTGTCAAAAGTGTCCACTTGTGCTCGACGTGGTGGCGGGATGGTCCAGGCCGCAGCTTTCAACGCGGTTTTGCCGCCGACGTCGGCGACATTTTGGACAGCCGAACGGGTTTGGGATTGGCGGGCGTCTGCACCTTGACGGAATCCTCCTGGGCAGAGCGAGGCGGTTCGGGCCGGTAGTAGACCAGCGCCGCAGCGACCACGATTCCCACCCCGAGCAGCAAGCCGAATTTGGCATCACCAGGCATGGGCAAGCCCTCCGGCACGTCACCGGGACTACTCCAATCTGCCCGACAGGCCCGCATATTGCTCGAAAAATCGGCTGCCTTCAGCAAAAATTGCCAAGTCCTCAAACGAACCAACCGACCCGGGTGGCACGGTCCGAAGAACTGTTAAACCCACCGAATTCGGAGAATCGGGCTTGGATGATCGAGTGGTCACGGATTATATTGTTGGCAAACTCGGAGGGAGCCGCCGCTTTCGGTCTCAGGAGGAGACAGTCATGCGCCTTTGCCTATTCGAGGACCATCTTGTCTCGGCCTTCGAGCCTCTTGTCCTGACCCGGCCTGTTTTCGAGTTGGTGTGCGGACTTCAGTCGTTGCAGTCCAAGCAGGTTCGTTACTTTGGCTCGGCCTTGATCGGAAAGTTTGTCCGGCCCGACTTGACGGATTGGCTCCGGCAGTCCACGCCTCACGAACCGGTCAACGACCCCCGTTGGTTAAAGGCTGGCCCGGTGGTGTTGGTGAACGGTCGCTGGCTGCCGCCGGACGGGCCTCCACCCTCGCTCGACGAACCCCGGGTCGCCCTGGCTGACGACGAGGTCGCCTGGGCGTGCTTGACGCCCGAGTGGCTCCGCTCATTCCGCGTCGAGGATTTGGAAGAACATCTCGCGTCTTGGCGGCGAGAAATCCCGAACCGGGTCGCCGGCGGCCGTCTCCTCCGCCGACCGTGGGATCTGATCGCCGCGAATGGCGAAGAATTGATCCGCGATTTCCGCAGCTGGGGCGAACCGGGAGGCGGTGCACGTCCCTTGCATTTCGCCCTCGTTGGACCGGCCGGACGTCTGCGAATCGATCTCTCAGCGCGGATCGACCCGATGGTCGTGGCGGACACCACGAATGGCCCCGTCGTCATCGAACGCGATGCCGTGGTGACGGCTTTTTCACGTCTTGAAGGCCCATGTTGTATCGGGGCGGGAAGCATCGTCCGCAA
>JAOAAM010000620.1 GCA_026418875.1 Gemmataceae bacterium
CCGACGCCGACGTCGCCGAGGCCATTGACTTCTGCGAGTTCTACGCCCGAGAAATGCTCCGCCTGGACAAACCACGACGCCGCGATGTTTTGGGCGAAGAGAACGAGTATTTCTACGAAGCTCGCGGTGTCGCCGTGGTGATTGCCCCTTGGAACTTCCCCTTGGCGATCCTGTGCGGCATGACGTCGGCGGCGTTGGTCTGTGGCAATCCGGTCATCATGAAACCCGCCGAACAATCCTCCGTCGTGGGCGCGAAGTTGATGGAGGTATTCCAGGAGGCGGGCGTTCCGCCGGGCGTCTTGCACTATTTGCCAGGCCGGGGCGAACAGATCGGGCCGACTCTGGTGAACCATCGCGATGTCGCCGTCATCGCCTTCACCGGCTCCCGCGGTGTCGGGTTGTCTATCAATCGGCAAGCTGCCGAAACTCCACCCGGGCAGGACCACGTCAAGCGCGTGATCGCGGAAATGGGCGGCAAGAACGCCATCATCGTCGATGCCGACGCCGACCTCGATGAAGCCGTCAAAGGCGTGGTCGATAGCGCCTTCGGGTATGCCGGCCAGAAGTGCTCGGCCTGCTCGCGGGTAATCGTCCTCGAATCAGTCTACGACACTTTCCTGCCACGCCTGATCGAGGCGACGCGGAGTTTACGAATCGCGCCGGCGGAGGATCCCGGCTGCTTCGTCAGCCCGGTGATCGATGGCGAAGCTCGCGACCGCATCTTGCGGATGATCGAGCAGGGCAAGAAGGAGGCCAAGCTGGCGTTCTCAGCCGAATTGGGTATGCTCGCCGACGAAGGCTATTTCGTACCCCCGACGATTTTCGTCGACGTGTCGCCCTCGGCCGTCATCGCCCAGGAAGAGATTTTCGGCCCCGTCTTGGCGGTCTTAAAAGTCCGCAATCTGGACGAGGCGATCGAAATCGCCAACGGCACGCAATACGCGCTGACGGGCGGTCTGTTTTCACGCAGCCCCGCCAACATTGCCGAGGTCCGACGCCGCTTCCGAGTCGGCAATCTCTACATCAACCGGAAGATCACCGGGGCCTTGGTCGATCGGCAGCCGTTCGGCGGCTTCAAACTCTCTGGCATCGGCTCCAAGGCCGGGGGACCCGATTATCTCCAGCAATTCCTGTTGCCCCGAGCCATCTGCGAGAATACGATGCGCCACGGCTTCGTTCCCACCCCGCCGTCGCCTCATTGACGCGATTGCTCGTCACTTTCCGGAGTCCCGCCATGCGGCTAGCCCTCTGGCTTTCGGCTTGGATCTCGACCCCTCTAACCCTCCTGGGCCAAACCGCCCCCGAATTCAAGGGGCACTCCGACCTAGTCCACAGTGTTGCCGTTAGTCCCGACGGGAAACAACTCGCCACGGCCGGCTTCGACGGCACCATCAAACTGTGGGAAATCGCAACCGGGAAGAATACCCACACCCTCGAAGGGCACCAAGGCCCCGTTTATTGCGTCGCCTATCGGCCCGACGGAGCTTTCCTCGCCTCGTCCGGCTTGGACAAATCCATCAAGCTGTGGAACCTCGCCGAGGGCAAAGCCACCGTGGAAATCAAAGCCCACGGCGACATCGTCGACGCCATCGCCTTCAGCCCCGATGGCAAGCTGCTCGCCTCGGGCAGTGCCGACAAAACCGTTCGGCTGTGGCAAGCCGAGGACGGCAAGGAGGTGAAAAATCTCGGTGCCCACGGCGGGTCGGTCTACGCGCTCTCCTTCAGCCCCGATGGCACGCGATTGGCCAGCGTCGGCCAGGATCAGACGTTCAAAATCTGGAGCGTCGCCGAGCAAAAGGAACTGAAGTCCGTTAAAGCCTCGTCGATGGCGCTCACCGGCGTCGCCTTTGCCCCCGATGGCAAACGCGTTCTCGTTTGCGGATTGGACCGGTTCATCCGTGCCTTCGATGCCGACAGCGGCGATGAAGCTTTTCGTCTCGGCCCCACCGAGGACGACCTCTTCGGCATCGCTTGGTCGCGTGATGGTCGATACCTCGCCGCGGTCGGTTATGCCGGAAACATCCGTGTCTACGATTTCGCGATGCCCCGCACGGAAGAGCGGCAAGTCGTGCTGTTCCTGCCGGGTGCGGGCCTCCTGCTCACGAAAGTACAAATCCCGCAGCCCGTGCTGACGCACCGTGTCATGTCGCCGGCCTACTGCATCACATTCGCTGCCGACGGCAAAGCGGTCATCACCGGCCACGCGAATCACTTGGCCGTCGCCACCACCATTCAGCGTTGAGGACTGCTGGCCCAAGCCGATCTCGGTCGGCCCAAGCCGATCTCGATTGGCCCAACCCGGTCTCGGTTGGCCCAAGCCGATCCCGGCCGACCGAGGGCCGCTCTGACTTCAGCGTGGCCGAACCAACCAGATGTCCTTGATGCGGTACGGCGG
>JAOAAM010000638.1 GCA_026418875.1 Gemmataceae bacterium
GTCACCCCTCGGCGTATCCTGCCCGGCCGATGAATCGGGTTGAGATCCTTGATTCCCAGGGGCGTTACCCTGACTCGCTTTCGATGCGTCGGACGGTTTGTTCGACGTAGCTCCCGAGGGATCGGTCTTGCCCTCCGCGCCAGGTTGCGGGCTGGCGGAGTCCGACTTTCCTTTTTCCGATGGACCCTGCCCTTTTTGAGGCTGCTGCGCCCCCCTGGCATCCCCTCTTGAGTCGGACTTCGGCTTCGTGTCTGCCCCCGCTTCGGAACCCTCGCCCTTTTCGGCCTTGGCCGGTTCGGCTTTCATCGGCGGGGAACTTGGGGATTGGCCCGGTGTGTTGCCATCGGGCGAGGCAGAATCGATGGGTTGCTTCGGCGATTCAGCGCGATTGTGCGCCTTATTCGTGCGATCTCCTCGCTGCGCATCCTGCCCCGCCAAAGGTTCGCCGTGCTTCTCGGGCTTCGCAGAGGGATCTTGGCCTTGCTCGAGGACCCTCCGGGCCGCCGCACGCGTCTCTGGGTTCGGGTCGGAACGAGCCATTTGCTCCAGTCGCTCTCGTGCGGCTTGACGACTGGGCGCGTCGCCCTTCTTCATTTGCTCGGCAAGGTGATCGATCTCTGGGTCGGTCTGGTCCGGCTGCCGTGGTGCGGAATTGTCTTGCGAGTCCCGGCTGCTGCCCGATTTGTTGTCGCGTTGAGACGGTGTTTCCGAGGTGGATCCATCCTTCGCCATGGGTTTACCATTTGCCGCGTCGCTTGCGGGCGACGTTTTCTCACCAGGTTCGGATTTCGCAGGATCGCTGCCTCGCTGGGCCTCGCTTGCGGATCCGTCGTTGCTCCGCTCCGCGGGGGATGATTTCTTCTCCGTCGAGTCGCCGGTCTGCTGATTCGCACGATCTGGCTTCGGAACCTTATTCTCATCGGGTGTCGCCTTCGCTTCAGCGTCATCCCCCGCCTTCGGCTGACGATTCGGTTGGTTCATTGGGCCCGCCTTGGGATCATCGCTCGAGGCCTTGCCCTGCGACGGCTCACCTTGTTCGCCCGTCTTCGAGGGCGGCGCGGTGTTGCGAGAGTCCTGAGGCTTGGCTCGTTGATTCTCGTCTTTTCGAGCTTCACCTTGCGATCCGGCATCCCCTGGACTCTCTGGTTTGGCGGCATCGCCTGGGCGCGGAGACTGCTCGGCGGATTGCCCGGGCTTCAGCTTGGCATTCGGAGCCGACTCTCCGGCTTTACCACCTTGCATCGGGTTCGAGTTTTGATCCGCTGGGTCGGGTTTCTTCGCTGCTTCGGGTCTTGTCGACTCCGAGGCGGAATCTCCAGTGCGGCTGGATGGCTGCCGGTTCTCCGAGGATTTCGATGCGTCCGACGACTTCGGGTCGCCGCCGGTGCTTTCACCGGACCGCTCGGCGGCGGCATCGTTGTTCATCGGCTGCGGTTTCGTCTCGGAGGGCTTGTTCGACTCACCGCCCAGCTCTGTCGTTGAATCAGGGTCGCTCTTATTTTCGGGGCGGGAGTCGCCGGACTGTTGCTCTCGAGCCAATTCCTGTTTGATTTTCTCGATCTTCTCAGCCGTCGAGTCGCCCTTGGAGTCATCGCGCGTTGGATCGGTTTGCTGCATCGGGTTCTGACCCGAGTCGGCAGGATTGTCCGCAGGACGTTCGTTCTTCGCACCCTGATCTCCGTTTCTCGGTGTGCTCGGCTGCTCGGCCTGTTGATCGCGATTTTCTTGTTCCTGCCCGGTTTGCTGGCGTTCCTGCTGCTGTTGACGATCTTTCTCACTCTGTTGCTGGCGATCCTGCTCGTGCTTCTTTTCGTGTTCGCGTTTCTCCTCCGCTGCCTGTTGTCGTTCGTTGTCGCGTTCCTGTCGCTTGGCTTGTGCCTCCTGGCGTTCGACGTCATTGCGGGGCGGTCTTTGCTCATCGACCCGGGGCCGGGCGATACGCACTCGGTAGGTCCGAGTTCGACCCACCTGCGGAGCAGGGTAATCGCAATTGTCTTCTGCCTCGAGCCAAAACTCCAGGATTTGTCCGGATTTTGGTTGAACCTTCAGCCCGGCGGGCGATTCGAGCTTCAACAAATCAACGTCGTCCTTGTAGTCGATCGAACGCATGTACCCCCCCGTCTCCAACACGAAATTTTGAGGAGCGAGGTAGGGCTGCGGCTTCAATTCCCGGCCACTCAGCCTCATTTGCAACGTGATCCGCTGGATGCCGAAATCGTCTTGCACGACGCCCCCCAGCCGCAGCATCCCATCCGCCGGGAGCACCAGATCGGCTTCGGCTTCGTTGTTCGGCGCAGGATCCGCGTTTGCGAGTTGCTCCGGCTTGGTGATTTTCACTTCGGGGGGCGCGTCACTCAGAACCCGGATCGTGTACGGCAGCGAGTCTGGATTCGACTCGCCCTCGGACGTCGTGAAGAAGACACGGTACTTCGCATCCTTTTCCAGTGCGATCTGAAAACGGATCGTGTCGGGCCGATCGGGCTGGACGAGGCCGTTGATGGTCGAGTGTTGGCCTTGACTTTCCAGCACCAATTTACCCTCGACGAGACGGCGATTCGTCACGGCGTCGAGAGTGACCACCGTGCCCCGGTAGTCCTCGATATTCGGATTGTCGCTGCGGCGCGGTGGGCAACGCAGATACGGTCTGTAGGTGTGCAGTGCGTCGAACCGAACGATGGTTGGCGCCGCTCGAACTTGCACGCGGTACTCTGGAGTCTCGTCGTCACCCGCGGCGACTTTGTACCAGAAGCCGGTTCGAACCCTCTTCGGCGGCAGCACGATGCCGTACTCGTCGCGCGAATCGGGCAGCGGATCAAGTGGCAGCTCTTCGAACGGTTCGTCCGGCGAATAACGCAACAACACGCGGGGCGAGTCGGGCCGGCCCAAGCCGGGGATTCGACCTTCCAAGTGCGCGACAATTCGGAGGCTCTGGTGCGTGGCGACCGTCACGTTGCCGCCAGCAGGCTCGACCACCGTGACCCGTGTCTGCTTCAGGATCGGCGAGTCGTTACCGAAGGGCTGGAACGTTCGCACCAGCAAAGAGCGGAACTGATCGGCGCGAAATAGCAAGAAACAGATGAGCAAGCCAGCGACTAGCGCGAGGAAGCCACAAGCTAACCACAACGACCGTCGACTTTGAATCGCCTGGTCGATATCCGTGCTTCTCAAATCCTCGGCAGCTCGCTGCCCCAACGCGGCCTTGATACTCGGAGCGATCTCGTCGTCATGAAGGTCAAGCCAATTCACGACGCTGTTCCGTGCGTTTTCGATTGTCCGCTCAACCTGAATTGCCGCGTAGTACGGGTTGACTGCTCGACGGATCGGCTTCAGCAGGATGGACCAAACGTAGGCAACCAGCCCCAGCGACAGCACAATCAGCCCGCCTTGCCGTAACCACGGCGGCAGGTGCAACCACCGGTCGGCCAGCATCATCACCAGAGCGTAGCCCAAGACGATGACCCCCAGGCCCAGCGCTCCGTGGAGCAGATCGATTTGCCGGATCCGACGGACGGCCCGCCGCAACTGCTCCTCGACAAAGCGGTCGTGCCGATGATTCGCCTTGGCGGTCATTCGCGAGGGGGCCATCATTTGGCTCCGAGCAACGAGGGGGCAATCCAGAACCTAGGCCATTATACCGCAATTCCGCAGCCCGCCGCACGTGATCCGACCGCAATTCGCGGAGGGAGCAGGGCTTGTCAAGTACGATTCTCTCTAATTCATTTTTCATCCCTTTCTTGTGGCATTCGTTCGACCTGGCTGTAGAATCCGCGCATCACATCGAGTCGGGAGAATTGGCATGCTTTACCGCGGCGTGTGGAGGCTCGCGCTCCTCATTCTCGTTCTCAGTTTGGGCTGCATGGACAACACGGCAGGCGGAGCGGAGCGGCCCGCCTATGGCTCCACGAGCATCTGGAAAATTCATCTCGAGGTGACGAGCAAAGAATTTGACGCCATGCAACCACAAGGCGAAGGTTTCGGCGGCCCTGGGATCCCTGCTTCCCCGAGAGCGAACCGACCTCGCGAGCCGCGAGAGTTCGAGACGAATCTGTTTGGCACTCAGTTTCCCTGGGTCGAAGCACAGATCACCTTGAACGGAGACGCCCTGGGCAGAGTGCGGGTTCGTTACGCTGGCGACATCACCTACTTCGCCTCGTCAATGAGTCTCAAGCGACCCCTCAAGTTGGACCTGAGTCGAATCGAGGGTGCTAGGGAGATGGGCCTGAGCTCACTGCACTTGCACTCGATGACTTTAGACCCGTCCAAAGCTCGGGAAGCTCTGTCGCTGGCCGTGATGCGTGACGCGAAAGTTCCAGCACCTCGGACCGCCTTTGCCGAAGTGACCCTGACCGTACAGGGTCGATTCGATCGGACTTACCTCGGGCTGTACCTTGTCATCGAGGACGTTGATCGCCCCTTTATTTCCCGACATTTCGACGACGCTTCGGGTTTACTCCTCCGCCCAGCGCGGATGCGGGGCATCGACTTTCTTGGTGTGAATTGGTCACAATATGCCGCCTCGTATCGACCTGTTGGTGACGTCAAACCGGACGATGCGCGACGTGTCATCGACCTGGCCCGGCTCGTGAATCAAGGCACGGATGCAGACTTTCAGGCAAAGATTGCTGATTTAATTGACGTCGAGAGCTTCCTGCGCTTCACGGCAGCAAGCGCACTACTGACGAACTTGGAAAGCTTCCACGCGCTCGGGCATAACTACTCGCTTTACTTGAATCCCAAAACTCAGAAGTTCGTTTTCTTGCCCGGCGATCTCGAATTCACCTTCGGGAACTTTCTGCTCATGGGGCAGCCCGAGCAATTGATGGACCTTAGTGTTTACCACCCTTATCCCGGAGAGAATCGCCTACCGGACCGGCTGCTGGCCATCCCGGAGTACCGCCGACGTTATCAAGAGATCGTGCGGGAGTTGGTGGAGCAAGTTTTCACGAAGGAGCGGCTCAGCCGGGAAATCGACGCGATTGATGAAGCGACCCGAAAAATCCGCGAACGTGAAACCGAGGCGGCAGCCGCCCGGCGGGAGCCGCCGACCGGTTTCGGGCCACCGGGTGCCCCTGCCCCTCAACCACCGGACCTGAAAACTTTCGTTACAAAACGGCTCGAATCCGTCGCGGCTCAGTTGGATGGCCGACGGCAGGGATACATCCCGCAATTCGCGCTGGGCGCTACGGCGTCCCGCCCGCAAGCCATCACCGAAGCACAGTTTCGACAGGAAGTGAGTGTGCCCGAGGGTTTCGAGGTGACGCTCTTCGGTGCCCCGCCGCGAATCCACTCGCCCGTTGCCATCGCCGCAGCACCGAGTGGTGAGATCTACGTCGCGGTGGATCAGCAAGGATCCTTGGGCCGCACGCCACAAGGTGGGAAGATACTTCGATGCTTGGACCAAAACGGCGATGGCAAAGTCGACTCCGTGACCGAATTTGCCCGCATCGACCATCCTCGAGGTGTTCTCTATCGCGGTGGAAACGTCTGGGTCATGCATCCCCCGACCTTGAGCTTATTCCGCGATGAAAACGGGGACGGCGTTGCCGATCGACACGAAGTCCTCGTCACCGGCCTCACTACCGAGTTGATCGACATTCGCGGAGGCGATCACACGACGAACGGCATCCGTATGGGGATCGACGGTTGGATCTATATTGGCGTCGGCGATTACGGAATCAAAGAGGCCAAGGGAAGGGATGGTCGTACCATCTCCCTCCGCGGCGGGGGCATTGTTCGAGTCCGACCCGACGGGACCGAGTTGGAGATCTTTTGCACTGGCCTGCGGAATCCTTTCGACATCGGCATCGACCCGTTCTTGAACCTGTTCACCCGCGACAACACCAACGACGGTGCGGGCTGGGATACCCGCATCATGCACCTGATTCAAACTGCGAATTACGGGTACACGCAACTTTTCGCCAACTTCACGGATGAAACGATGCCCGTGCTGGGGACATTCGGTGGCGGCGGCGGCACAGGAGCGCTGGTGATTCAAGACCCCCGCTGGCCTGCGGAGTACAACACGCTGTTCACGGGCGATTGGGGGCGTAGCGAGGTTTATCGGCATGCGCTGAGACCTCACGGTGCCACGTTCGACCTGAGCCAGGATGTTTTTGCCCGGATTCCTCGTGCCACGGGGATGGATCTGGATGCCGATGGCCGACTCTACCTTGCCAGTTGGCGAGGCGGCGAAGCGAGTGTGGACGTCGGCCCGAACGTGGGTTTTGTGGCCTGCGTCACCCCGAAAGGACTCAGCCGCACCCCGTTCCCCGACTTGCGCTCGCTTTCGTCGACAGATCTCGTTCGCCTGCTGGCGTCTCCCCAGTTTGTCACTCGGCAACACGTTCAGTGGGAAATCCTCCGGCGCGGAGCATCACCGGAGATTCGGGACGCTCTGGAGGCCTTGGTGCAAGATACCGCCGCCGCCCAGGAATGCCGGCTGGCCGCGCTTTGGACCATCAAACAGTTGCTTGGGAAAGAGGCGCAAGCTCGCTTGGTCGAGTGGACGAACGATCCCGTGTTGCGCGAGTCGGCATTACGTGCTTTAACCGATCGCCTGAATGAACTCGGCAAGCTTGATCCGCAGGTCATCATCGCTCGCCTGAATGATGAATCGCCGCGGGTGCGAGCCCAAGCGATTATCAGCTTGTCGCGGCTCGGGAATGTGGCCGCTGCACCGCATCTGCTGCCGCTCACCGCGCGGCCTGCCGGTTCGGTCATGCCCACACGTCGTCCGGTGCAAAATCAGCCCGACCCAGAGCGCGTGATACCTCATCTCGCCGTCAACGCGCTGGTCTCTCTGCGGGCCATTGATGCGTGCTTGGCCGCCTTGGACGGTCCGCATGCCACCGGAGCGCTGGCCGCCCTTCGACGCATCCATGACCTGCGGACCGTAGAGGGGCTGGTGAAGAAACTCCCGACGGCTCACGACACGGAACTGCGCCGAGGCATTCTGACGGCGCTCATCCGCCTCTATCATCGCGAGGCAGACTACGACGGCTCGTGGTGGGGTATCCGGCCCGATAGCACCGGACCCTATTTCGATCCGGTCGAATGGGCAGGGAGCAAGCGCATCGCCTCGGTCATCACTGCGGCGGTTCACGACGCCGACGCGGATCAGAAAGCGTTCTTGCGCGACCAATTGGCGCGGCATCAGGTCGAATTAGCCGGGGTGGTGCTGTCTCCAGGAGCCGCCGTCGCCGACGAAAAACCGATCGTGCTACCCCCAGTCGATCCCAACAACCCGGAATTGATCGGAAATCAGACTTATGAGGCCGTTTTACAAAAGACACTTTCGGCCAAGGGCGATCCAAGTCGGGGCAAGGAGTTATTCCGCGCTCAGTCGTGCATCAACTGCCACACGGACGCCGACGGACAGACACCGAAGGGTCCGCATCTGGTGGATATCGGGAAGCGCTACCAGGCAGCAGAGTTGATCGAGTCGATTCTCAAACCAAGCGAGAAAATCGCCCAAGGGTATGAGTCTTACCGCTTCTCAACCCACGATGGGAAAGACTACACCGGATTTATTGTCAGCGAGCGGGCGGACACGATCTTGATTCGCGAGTCGTCGGGTGTGCAAAGAATACTGAGGAAGGCGGAGGTCGAGACGCGAGAGCCGCAGCGTCCTTCGATCATGCCCGAGGGTCTGGTGGGGAACTTGACCCCCCAACAGCTTGCGGATCTGATCGCATACCTTCAGTCGTTGCAGTGAGCGATCACGGGCGCGCCGCCGCCGGTGTTGCTTGCATGGGCGTCGGCAACACCATAACCTGAACGAAAAGCGTGCCCGGGGACCACTTCATGCGACGATGGGCCTTCCTTTGCTGTTGCCTGGTGTGTTCATCTGACGCCGTTGCGGACGCGGATTTGTCAGGTCCGCAATTGCGTTGGCTGAAGGGGAATTATGCCGAGGCCGAAGCGGATTTCGCGCGACTCGCAGCGGGGATGAATTCGTCCCCTGCCGCGTATGTTGGCTGGAGCCGGTCGCTGCAAAGCCAAGGTCGATCAGGGAAGGCCATTGAGGTCATCCAGCAGGGACTACAACGGTTCCCCGACGACGCTGACCTGCGGGCAAGGCACGCGGAGCTGCTCCACCTCCGTGGCCGATGGGACGAGGCCGAGCAAGAGGCAAGAAAAGCGATTGCCTCCCGTTCCGAGCAGTTTCTAGCCCGGTTTGTTTTGGGCGAGATCCTGCGGGATCGCGGCCAGCATCAAGAGTCCATCGAGGCGTTCCGCTGGTTTGTCCGCACTTACACCCGTCGGCATCAGGAGGACCAAGAGATCAAAAGCGCCGAGGAGTTGGCGCTGGTGGGTCGAGCGGCGACCGAGTATGCGAACGCACACCGGCTTTCCGATCAGTTCGACTTCATTTTGAACGAACTGTACAAAGACGCGCTGAAATACGATCCCCACGCTTGGTACATCGAGTGCCAAGCCGGTGAACTCCTGCTCGAGAAGTATAACCGTGCCGAAGCGTTAGAAGCTTTCGACAAGGCCCTGCAAATGAATCCACGGGCCGCCGAGGCCTTGGTCGGGAAGGCCGCCGCAGCGATGCAGCGGTTCGAATTGCGTGAGGCGGAGCGACTGGCAGATCAGGCCCTGCGCATCAATCCGGAACTCACGTCCGCGCATCGGGTGAAGGCCGACCTGTTCCTCCTCGCGGGGGATTGGGACGCGGCCCTTACTCACATCAAAGCCGCCCAGGAAGTCAACCCGAGGGACGAACGCACCTTGGCTCGACTCGCCGCGATCCACGTGATCCGACGAGATACGAAGGCTCTGGACGCTCTGATTGGCGAAGTCAAACAGTTCAACCCGAAACCGGGTCGATTCTTCTTTGAATTAGCCGAGCGGGTCGAAGATCGGCGGCTGTTCGGCCCGGCTGAAAAGTTCTTCCGTCAAGCAATCGAGTACGCCCCGCACATGCCGTGGCCCCGGAATGGACTCGGCTTGCTCTTTATGCGGATGGGTCGGGAGGAAGAGGCCCGCAAGATGCTCGACGAGGCGTTTGCCGCCGATCGTTTCAACGTCCGGGTTGCGAATTCGCGAAAAGTCCTGAAGCACCTCGAATCGTACGCGACGTTGACGACTGAGCATTACGAGATCCGTTACGACCCGAAGACGGACCGCGTGCTGGCTCGATTCATGGCGGAGATGCTCGAAGAGTTGTACGAGGATTACGCCCGGCAATTTCAGTATAGGCCCAAGGATCGAATCCTCGTCGAGGTATTCAACAATCACGAAATGTTCAGCGGCCGGGTCGTTTCCCTGCCGGACCTGCACACGATCGGGGCATGCACGGGGAAAATGTTCGCGATGGTGTCCCC
Source organism: Gemmataceae bacterium (assembly GCA_026418875.1). Taxonomy (GTDB): domain Bacteria; phylum Planctomycetota; class Planctomycetia; order Gemmatales; family Gemmataceae; genus CAKZUU01. The sequence goes on from JAOAAM010000638.1 coordinate 9,330, forward strand.
CGCCGGGAGAGGGATCCGCAAGCAATTCAACTGGGGCCGTGTCCTGCGTCACGAATTGGTACACATTTTTAACCTCGAACAGACGGACATGCAGGTGCCGCACTGGTTGACCGAAGGGCTTGCCGTCGGCAACGAGCGGGTCCCGCCTCCCCCGGAGTGGTGGCCCATGCTTGCCGAGAGAGTCGCTCGCGACGACCTGCTCAATCTCGACAACATCACGCTGGCTTTCGTTCGCCCTCGATCATCGCAGGAGTGGGCGTTGGCATATTTCCAGTCTTTGCTCTACGTCGAGTACATCAAGAAGACGTTTGGCGAAGACGTGATTGGGAAGTTGTTGTCGGCCTACGCTGACGGCAACGATGATGCCGCCGCCTTGAAACTGTCTTGTGGCATCGAGAAGAACGACCTGGAGCGACAGTACCGACAATTCCTGAGGAAACGCGTTGCCAACATCCCCGTGAAAGCGGCCACGAAGTCGCAGACGCTCAGCCAGCTTCAGGCGGACCACGAGAAGAAACCCGACGATCCGCAAATCGCCGCCGAGTTGGCGGATCGGTTGCTAGCCCGCGACCCGGCACGGGCGCGGCAACTCGCGCAAGGCGTGGTCCATCGGTTCCCTGGGCATCCCCTCGCAACCGTGGTCTTAGCCAAGCTGGATGCGAAGGCTGGCCGACAGGCGGAAGCGATTCGATCACTCGAGACAGTCCGGGGCGAGGTCCAGGACGCCGATCTTCTCCTCACACTCGGCCGGCTCTACCTCGAACTCGGTGACGACGCGAAAGCCGCCGAGGCCCTTGAATCCGGGCGAAAAGCATTTCCACATCAAACTGTCTGGTTGATTGAGCTGGCCAAACTGTACAAACGGGGGAACGACCGCCCCAAACGCATCTCCGTGTTGCGCGATCTCGTCGCCACCGATGCGGATGAACTCGATCTCCGCAAACTGCTGGCGGGATTATTGCTCGACGAGGGCGACTTCGCTGCCGCAGAGCAGGTGGCCCGAGAGGCCCTGGAGATCAACGTCCTGGACGAGGAGGTACACGACGTCTTGTTCCGTTCGCTGAAGGCGCAAAAAAAGGATGCCGAACTCGCTCGCCTCAAGAAACTGCTACAGGAATGAGCCGGTGCCGCCTCCTGACCCCGACATGACGTTGAACCAACTCCAATCGCTGATCCGTAACATGTACGGTGCCAAAGATGGTGCGCGCGGCGTGGATGGCACGTTCATGTGGTTCATGGAAGAGGTGGGCGAACTGGCCGCGGCGTTGCGCGGCGGCAGTCATGAAGAACGGCTGCTCGAGTTCGCCGACGTTCTGGCATGGTTAGCGACTTTGGCCAACATCGCCGAGGTCGATCTGGAAGAGGCGATCCAGAGAAAATATGGCGGAGGTTGTCCTGGGTGCCGCCAATGTCCCTGCCGTTGCGGCATGACGGACAAACCTTGATCCTCTGGGGGAAACCATCGAGTTGAAATTCGCAATCATCTACCTTTTGTTGTTGGCGGGCATGGTGGGCGGCATTGGCTGCCGAGGCAGCTCATCGGCAGACACCCCACCGATACGCATTGTGTCGCTCCAAGTCGGCATCCCACCCGGACCTCGCCAAGGCGATGAGCAAACATCCCGGCGGATCGACCCGTTGTTTAAAGTCGGGCATTGGGTGCCGGTGACGATCACCGTGGCCGGCGAGGGCCGAATCGACGGTGCCACCCTCGCGGTGCAAACCACCGACTGCGACGACGTGCTCAATGATGCCGTCTTCTCGATTCCCTCGTTAGAATTCACACCGAGCGAACCACAGCGCACGTTGATCGCCTACTGTCGCCCGGGAAAGAACGATGCCTCGGTCAGCGTGAGCATCCGCCCCCCGGCCGCCGCCCCGATTCGTTCGGCGGAAGAACAAGTGTCGGGTTTGGACCCGCGAAATTACCTGTACTGCACCATTGGTCCTCGGTTGCCCAACCTGCGCCTCCCCAATCACGACACCGATGGCATTCGCAACGCGGAAGTTGGCGCGTGGGATCAGGTCCTAGGGCTGCCGACGCGCTGGCTGGGCTACGACGCTGTGGATGTCGCCGTTTTCTGCACGAGCGACGCAGAGTTCACAGCCGGTTGGCTCAATGACTCCGCCCGACGCGAGGCACTGCTCGAATGGGTTCGCCGGGGGGGGAGATTGGTGCTTTGCGTGGGGCGGAACCCCGACCTGTTACAAAACCGGGAAGACCTGCGCCCGATCCTGCCTGTCGATTTTTCGGGTACGCAGAGTATTCCCATGGCGAACGTTCAGTGGCCGGGGAGCGCGGTCCTGGATGAGTTGGGGGATCCGAGTCGACAAACTCCGCTCACGCTGGCCATCGTCAAGCCCAAGGCCGACCGAAATGTCCGCCGATTGGCAACGGCCCGGATCGAGGGTGGCGGCGAGATGCCCTTGGTCTTGCAAGCGGCATATGGCAGCGGCCGGGTGACGATCATCGCCACGGACCCCGATCAGCCCCCGTTCACTCGCTGGAAACGCCAAGGCGAGTTCTGGGAGCGGGTGTTGCGCGATGCCGGGCCGAAATTCGCTGTCGGCACCCAGGCCCAATCGCTCGTGGCCACCGAATCCAGCGACAACCTCGAACGCCACCTTCAAAACTCTCTTGAGTCGTTCGATTCGATCCCCGTCATCAGTTTCAGTTGGATCGCCCTGCTGCTCCTCGTGTACATCGCCGTCATCGGCCCCCTGGACTACTTCCTGCTCAAAAAGGTGTTCAAGCGCCTCGAGTGGACTTGGGTGACGTTTCCATTCGTCGTTGTCACCGTCAGTCTGGGGGCTTATCTCGCGGCACGAACTCTCAAAGGCGATGTGCAGCGAGTGCAAAAGGTGGACCTGGTTGACTACGACTTGACTGGGCGGACCGCGGTAGGGCACACGTGGTTCTCGCTTTTCACCCCGAGGATTGGGAACTTCGACGTGGAAATTCTGCCTTCGACGGCCTGGGGGTTGAAAGATTCGATCTCCCCCACGGAACTGGCCGCGTTGGGTGAAGCTCGCGCCGGTCGTCAAACGCTGTTCCGTCGCTCATACCAATTCGACGCTGATCAAGGCATCCTGAAGGATGTTCCGATCCCAGTATGGTCCGTCAAGTCGTTTCAGGCTCGGTGGCACTGCCGCTTGGATCCGGCAGAACTACCCCTTCTGACAAACTTGCGGCTGGTGGGCGACGAAGTGACGGGGAGTGTTACCTCGCGACTGCCGGTGCGACTCCAGCGAGTCACGCTGCTGCATCGGAACAGCGTGTATCAATTGGGGAGCCTCGACGCCTGGCAGACCGTCCAAGTGACTCCGGCAGCGCGAATCTCATTCCGCGACTGGTTCTCGGCCAACCCCGGCATCCCCCCGCGACCCACCGACGGGAGCTTTACCCCTTGGAGTCAGGCACCGATGCCACCTCCAGCCCCAGCAGGTCGCGTCGTCCGTCAGCTCCTATTCCATGAACTTTGGGAAGCCGGCTCGACACTGGCGTCGACCCCACGCAACGCCGGCTTCCGGGACCTCGACCAGTCATGGCGGCTCAGCTTGGATGATCCGGGAGCATCCGCCATCGTTTACGCGCAGGTGGACGTCTTCCGTGGGTCGCCGCTCGAAATGGATGAATCGAGCAATTCACCCTCTCGACTGCGCTTGCAGGCCGCTTCCCGTCCCGAGGAAACGGCGACATCGAACAAAGACAGCCTTTTGCAAGAAACGCACGTTCGATTTTTCGTTCCGATCAAAATCAATCCTTGAGGAACCATCGCGGAACTTATGATCGAGACTCGCGACTTGACCAAGATGTACGGCGACTTGTACGCGCTCAACCGGCTCACCATCAAGCTGGACAAGGGCGACGTCTACGGCTTCATCGGCCCCAATGGTGCGGGCAAGACGACCACCATGCGCATCCTCGCCACGCTACTCAATCCCACGTGGGGCGAGGCGACGGTGTGCGGCTATTCCATTTACAACAATTCGAAAGAGATCCGAAGGCTGATTGGCTACATGCCCGACTTCTTCGGCGTCTACGATGACATGAAGGTGATTGAATACCTGGAGTTCTTCGCCGCGGCCTACCGCATCAAGGGACCTGAACGAAAGAAAAAATGTGAGCAAGTCCTCGAACTGGTGGACCTGGGCTACAAGCGCGACGCTTTGGTCACGAGTTTGTCCCGCGGCATGACGCAACGCCTCGGACTCGCCCGTGTCCTCCTGCACGAACCGCAAGTGCTGCTACTTGACGAGCCGGCGAGCGGTCTGGATCCTCGTGCTCGCATCGAGATGCGCGGATTGCTTAAGGAACTGCGGCGGATGGGCAAGACCATCATGGTTTCGAGCCACATCTTGCCCGAATTGGCGGACATCTGCAACAAGATCGGCATCATCGAAAAAGGGAAGCTGATCTTCGACGGTGATGTCCAAAGCGCCATCCGACAGGTTCGTCAGAATCTCATCTACATCGTGGCGGTCACCGGCGGGTTAAACGGAGTCGCGCGCGGCCACCTCGAGCGGCATCCTGACGTCCAGTCTGTAGAATCCAGAACAGAGGAGGACATCCTTCGCGTGACCCTGAAGGACGGTGTCAAAGACGGTAGCTTTATCGCCGAACTACTGGTCAAGAGCAATTTGCGGGTCAAAACACTGAAAGAAGAAGAGGTCGATCTCGAAGACGTTTTCATGGCCATTACCAAAGGAATCACCAACTAGCACGCTTGCGGCGGTCCGACCGTTGGGACGCCGCGCGGATCCAACGCGGTTCGGCGAATCAGTGGAGTCGAAGTGAACAGCTTTCTCTGCTCCAACTGCGGCGCTCGCATCGTCGTGCCGACCGACTTTGCAAAATCGAAAATCCGCTGTCCGGACTGCGGCGTTTTCAATCCAGTTCCAGAGACCCTGCGGCGTGATCGCGGCGACCCCGCTCTGATCCGAGACGCCGGCAGTCCGCGATCAACGAAACCGACGTTGGAGTCGGATCCGCGGCCCGAGGATTCCCCTGCCTGGGCGTCCGATACCTACACTCTTCAAGACGATCCACTC
>JAOAAM010000667.1 GCA_026418875.1 Gemmataceae bacterium
GGGATGAACTCACGTTCCTCCGGCAGGGCGAGAGAAAGGTCGTCGCCTATCTCCCGCCACTGTACCACGAACTGAAAGCGTATTCGCACATTGCCTTGGCCGCGTACTTGGTTACGGGGTTGGAGCCGGGGAACGCAGAGCTTCCGGCGACCCGCCAATTGGAGATTCGACGCCTTTTGGAACGGCTGCCCGATGTGAAACAGGAGTTGCAGCGACGCGACTATCCCGAGAACTTGAAGGCACGTCAGGCCATAATCATTGACGCAACTTCGGAGTATTTGCAGCGGTGCCATCAACGGGCCTATGAGAAACGGCCCGTGGACTCGGAAGACCGGGTCCAATTTGCTCGCAACCTGCGGGATTTGATCGAGGCGAATGTCGCCGATGCCGCTCGGATCCAAATCGAGGCCTTGGAAGAGCATGTGTCGCGATGGTACTCGACCTTGACGCCGGACGAGGCGGCTCAAGTCAAGGTCGTGGTCGTCGGCGGTCCGATGCCCCGACGTGACAACGTCGCCGTGCAGTTTTTTGAGTGGTATCTCGGAAAAGTCGCCGAGGACTGGATCCTTTACGCGGAAAGCCTCTTTGAAGAGCAAAAGGCCCTGACGTTACTCGGGACGCACCTCGTCGATCGAGACGTGGGACGGGCATTTTTCGATGAGCCCTCGCGGATGACCCGAGATTTACTCGGCGATGCGGCCGCGAGGATCCTCTCAACGCGGAAGAAACCGAAAAACTGAGAGCCGACACGATCCGCGGTCCGGCGCTGCCGCGAAAAATGCACTGGAAACAGCGGGCCGATCGAAGTTACAATCGAAAACCTCGGAGGAATCTCGTGCAGGGATGCCATCATGTCTGGAGCCAATCCGCGTATTCATCCCACGGCGGTCGTTGACCCTGCGGCGGTCCTCGCAGATACCGTTGAAATTGGCCCATGTGCTATCCTCTTGGGGCCGGTGCGACTGGGTGAGGGCTGCGTCGTCGGGCCGGGAGCGTGCCTGATTGGAGACGTGATCGCCGGAGCAAACAACGAATTCTGTGCCGGTTGTGTCATTGGCGAGCGAGCGCAACACCGACAGTTGCAAGAGGCACCTGGGAGCGTCCGGATCGGCAATGGCAACGTGTTCCGCGAATTCGTCACAATCCATCGCAGCACGCAACCGAATCACGCCACTTCCGTCGGTGATGGCAACTATTTCATGGTGAACTCGCACATTGCTCACGATTGCACCGTGGGGAATGGGGTCACGATGGCCAACGGGGCCGTCGTTGGCGGACATGCCATCATCGAAGATCGCGTTTTCCTTTCCGGAATCTGCGGGGTGCATCAGAACTGTCGGGTGGGCAAATTGGCTTTGGTGAGCGCGACCGGCTCGGGCCCGACCGATGTCCCCCCGTTTTGCATCATGGAGGGTCGCAATCACATTGTGGGCGTCAATGTGGTGGGGATGAAACGGGCCGGCTACACGAGCGAGCAAATCCAAGCCGTGCGGGTCGCGTATCGCCTACTGATGTCCTCGGGGATGATGCGAGCCGCGGCCGAATCCCGCATTGAACAGGAACTCGGCCAGATCGAGCCTGTGGCTGAACTGTTGCGTTTCCTCCGCGAGAGCCGCCGAGGCATTTGCCTGACCCGTGCCCGACGCGCCGGCTGATCCCCCACCTCACGGGCTGCGCCGCTCCACGGAGCGTACCTTGAAACGAACCTTTCCGAGCACGTTCAGCCAGGCGTTGTCCTGCGAGTCCTGACTGAAGACGATGTGGGTCGCATCGACGAATAGCTCATCCCAAGTGGGGTCGACACTCACCCACTGGTGACCATCGTGGATTTCGGCCCACGCATGCCAACCGAACAACCCGTCCACATGGGCGACGCCCGTTACCTCCCGAGCCGGGATCCCCGCAGCACGAGCCAGCGAGACGAAAAGCAATGTGTGCTCGGTGCAATCACCGGCGAGGCTGTCCAAAACCCCAAGCGCGGTCGAGGAATTGCTTGCCATCGTCTTGCGGAGTCTTTGGTAAACCCAGTTCTTGATTCGCTCGGCTTTCCGCAGTGGGTCCGCTTCCTCGCCCACGATTCGGCTCGCCAACGTCTTCAGCTTTTCGTGATCGGATTGAATCGTCGGGGTCGAACTGAGGTACTTTTTCTCCTCTTCAGCGCTGAGCATAACTGGCTGAGCGATCCGGAAATCCGATTGAAGTTCCAAAATGGTCTTGCCGCTATCCCGGCTCAGTTTTTGCCGATGGTTTTGCGGTACCACGAACGAATCCACGCCCTCGACTTCCAAGCTCAAGCGCGTGATTTGCTTGGAATTTCCCAGAGGGCGATCGACCTTGATCGATGATGCGACCAGCATGTCGACGGGCTGATCGTCCAGCTTGCGAGCGACTTCTTCCGTCTCGGCCCGAAGTTCGAAAATCGCAACACGGCCACGCACGGGATTTCCATTCGCGAGCACGTCGGCTTCGAACCTCGCCCCTTTCATTTCGATCTGTACGTGGTAAATCTCGGTCTTGATCCCGCCCCAGGCGAGGAACGATCGGCCTAGATACGTGATCACCTCTTCGGTGTTCACGTCATCCTCCTCCCAATCCGCGCTCCAGTGTCGGAACGTGTCGCCCTTCTTCCGTGGACCGGTCAACCAGTCCATCATGTCTCGAACCCGAGACAAAGTCGATTTGGGAGGCGGGATGACCCGAGTGTTGGACTCTTTACCCACTTTGGTTGTGATGGAGAGTCGCCCGTCGGGCTGGGCGATCACGGAGTGAAGCGTCGAGCGATCGTCCGTCGTATCAACCTGCTCGGCAGCGAGAATTCGCCCCTCGCCCTCCAGCGAATAGAAAACCTTCTCCCGGCGACGGGTCACGGACCGCTCGCCGTCGACGGCAAGGGACAGGAGCATCTCGGTTGTTTCAACGGCGACTTCTTTTCCATTGTGGTCGCCAAGTCGAAAATCTACGATCATCCAGCCGACTTTCGTGTTTTGCAGATACAGCCCCATCGCATGCCGCGTCTGGTTTTTCTGCACGAACTCTCGAAGCGAATTGAGGCGAGGCGGCTCCGCACGGAGGGCCGTCCATGAGCAAAAAAAGAACGCGACGAGCACGAGTCGGCGGGTCATAGTGCATCCTCGAACAGACGTCCTGCGACATTGTAGGCCATCGGTGGTCCGGTCGTCGCCCGACGATTTGCGTTCGCAGAAATTACAAACTACGTTTCCTTGGAGCCTAGGGGTTCTCCCGCGCCCCAACCGCGCGCTGGAGGTTCGGCTCGGCTGAGCAGAGACCCGCCTTCCTTTTGAGACCACGAACATGGCGAGCGCTTCACGATCGGGACGTCGGGGCGACGGGATGTTGGCGGCCATCCGTGCCGGTTCGCCGGCCGAGCCATTGCGGGGAAATTATCTTGCCTCGGCCGTGTCACCGCAGCAATGGTTGTACCAATTGGTACGCTACGGGCTGATCACCGGCGAAGATGCCAATCGGTTCATCGAATTCCACGGCGAGAGGCTGAACGATTTCGGCTCGCACGATCGCTTGGGTCGGGCCTTGGTCGCCGCGGGCCTGCTCACGAATTTCCAACTTCGCCGAGTCCTCTCAGGTCAACCGCACGGCCTAGTTCTGGGGCTGTCTCTTATACACATC
>JAOAAM010000736.1 GCA_026418875.1 Gemmataceae bacterium
AGAGGAAGAGACGGACCATGGATCATTTCCACTACCGCGACCGGGCCTTGTTCTGCGAGGACGTTGCCGTGGCAGACTTGGCCACTGAGTACGGCACCCCGTTATACGTCTACAGCCGGGCCACGTTACTGCACCACCTCCGGCAAATCCAAACGGCGTTCGCCGCGGCCGAGCCGCTGATTTGCTACAGCCTGAAGACGAATGGGAATATCCATATTGGCCGTCTGATGGCGGAGCACGGGGCTGGCTTCGATGTCACCTCCGGCGGCGAGCTTTATCGAGCGCTAGCCTCGGGCGGCGTCGGAGAGAAAATCGTTTTCGCGGGAGTCGGCAAAACCGACGACGAGATTCGCACGGCCTTGGACGTGAATATCCGGTTCTTCAATGTTGAGAGCGAAGAGGAACTCGCGAACATCGGGGAGATCGCCCGCAGTCGGGGCCAAAAAGCGCGCGTCGCCCTGCGAGTTAATCCTGACCTCCCGCCGAAAACACACGTCAAAACCGATACCAGCGTCAAAGGTGTGAAGTTCGGCTTGGACATCGAAACGGTGGTCGAGGTCGCCGGGCAATATGTCGGTCATCCCTCCGTTGAGATCGTGGGGTTGCACATGCATCTCGGCTCGCCCATCTTGTCGGTTGAGCCTTACCGCATGGGTGCCGCCAAGGCCCTCGACTTGATCGAGAAACTTCGGAGGCAGGGCCACCGCGTGACCCACTTGAACATGGGCGGCGGCTTCGGCATCCACTATCGCAAGCAAGAAGCGTTGCCGGCGTCCGCGTTCGCCGAGGTGCTCGTGCCCGCGGCAAAGCAGAGCGGCTGCCAACTGGTACTGGAGCCAGGCCGCTTTATCGTGGGCAATGCGGGGATCCTCCTCAGTCGGGTTCTGTACACCAAGTCGACCGGGGGCAAGCACTACGTCATTCAAGACGCCGCGATGAACGACTTGATTCGGCCCACGCTGTACGAGTCGTTCCACCGGATTTGGCCCGTTCGACCGGCCGACGGCTTCCCCGCCCCACCTAGCGACTACGAGGTGGAGATACCTGGAACCCGGCGTTGCGACGTGGTCGGCCCCGTCTGCGAGTCGGGCGACTTTCTCGCACGGGAACGCTGGCTGCCACCCGTCTCCCGAGGCGAGTTGTTAGCGACGTTCAGTGCGGGCGCTTACGGGATGTCCATGAGTTCCAATTATAACGGTCGTCCCAGGGCTGCGGAGGTGCTCGTCGATGGGAGCCGTCACCGCCTGATCCGTCGACGTGAAACTTACGAGGATTTGGTTCGTCCCGAACGAGAGGTGCCGGCATGATGTGGTAAAATGGTCGCGGAGCGTTCACTTTCCACCCGCGGAAGTGCTGGGGAGAGCGGCCCCCTTGAGTTCCGTTCTGGAGATGCTCGTCGTGTCGCCACGCCGTGTCTGCCTGCTGTTCCTCACGATGATCGCTTGGGTTTCCGCGCCGGCTGGTGCTCAGCCTCCGCGAACGGACTTGGACCAACTGACCCGACCAAAAACCGTACCCGGGCTTTGGTCGGCCATCAAGACCGAGATGCAGTTGGGCAAATTCGACACGGCTGCGACCTACCTCAAAGACTTGCTCGCTCTCGAGCCGACCGACAAAGACCTCGTGGCGCTTGAGGAGCGAGACGGAATCGCCGCCTTCCTCGAACTAAACGCCGTGCCCAAGTGGTCGGACAATCAGGCCTTTGACGAAGAGGCGAAGAAAAACGTCAAAGACTTGATCAACCGCGTCACCGCCGCAGTGCGGGCAATTCGTTCCGATCCCGAGCGAATTCAACGATACATTCGGAACCTGACCGCGTCTCCGGAGGAGCGGGATTATGCTCTGATCGAGCTTCGGAAATCAGGCCCGGCCGCGATGCCGTACCTGATCGGCTCCTTGATCAGTGGCGAGACCGCAGAACGCCGAGCAATCCTCCGGGCCTTGACTTTCCTCGATCAGGACACGATCCCCGCCTTGTTGGCCGCATTCGACATCCCGAACCCGGCCACTCGTGTCGAATTGCTAGACGCTCTCTCTTCGCGGAAAGATTTGCTGGAGTTGCTGGATCGTTCCACGACCGACCCACGACCGACACTGTGGAGGCTGGCGGCAGGTGACGATCTCGCGGCTTCCAAAGCGAAGACCCTACTGTCTGCGCTATTGGACGTGCCAATGTCACGCCTGCCTTTGCCTGCCCCCGCCTTGGTCCAGGCCGCAGAGGATATGTACCAGCACCGGAACACCTTTGCGAAGGAAGGCCCGGAAATCTTGATCTGGAAGTGGGAGGAGAACCGCCTCACATCGCGCAAGGCCACACCCAGCGACGCCGAAGAGTACTTTGGTTTGCGTTACGCCCGCTGGGCGCTTGAGCTTGAACCACGAAATGAGGCTGCTTGGGCAACGTACTACAGCCTTGCTGCGGAGAAGGCATTGGAGCGAAGCGGTCCGGGGGAGAGGTTGTCGAAAGCATCTCCGGCGGTGCACGAACTCGTTTCACTGGCTCCGCCGCGGGTCTTGTATCGGATGTTGGATCGGGCTTTAACCGAGAATCATCCTCTGGTCGCCTTGGCGGCGATTCAAGTGATCGGAGAGCGAGCCGAGATTCGAGAAAGCGGCCGACTCGAAACGCTTGTGAAAGCCTTGAATAGTCAAGACCGCCGGTTGGCGATGGGAGCCGCCGATGCGCTGATCCGTATGCCGGGCGAGGTTGGCTCACAGTTCTCCAGCCGTATTGTCGAAGTGTATCGTGCTGCCTTGGGAGGTGACATGTCGGCCCCCATGGCGGGTCGGCCCCCCCGTGTCCTGATCGCCGAACCGGATGAATTTCGCGCCAAATTGCTGTCCGAAGCCGCCGAACAAGCGGGTTGGTCCGCAGAGATCACGAAGACGGGTCGGGAAACGATCAGCCGGCTCGCGGCGGCTTCCGACATCGATGCCATTTGGGTCAGTGAGCAGATTGTTTATCCAACCCTCCACGACGTGTTGTCGCAGGCACGGGCCGACTACCGTTTCGGGCATCTTCCACTCGTCGTGTATGTCCCTCTGGACGTTGCCCAAGGACGCCTGCCCGAAATCACCGGTCTGCTCGATCGTTTGGAGTACGAGAGCCGCGGGTGGTTGATCGATGACACGAACATCAGTGCCGCCGTTCGCGCCAGTCGGGAGAACGGCGGAGCGCCGAAAAATGGCTCGCCCGTCCATCGCTTGTTGGAAATTGATCGGACGCGCTACCCCATTCGGGTCGAGTTGCGTTACGATGCACTGAAACTCTCCAGCAGCCGGCAGGCAACCCTTCAGCAGTGGCTCGACGACGTCGCGGAGCGGCACCCGACGATCCGTCAAATCACCACCCGTCACCAACGCATCCTCATCTCCATCGCGCGGGTGGTTCCTGGCTTGAATGATCGATTAGCCGCTCTGACGGCCGACATCCCCGGAGCAATTGCTCAGCGGCTTTCGGAATCGGTCCTGGTCATCGACCTGCCGACCGCGGAGCTTCCGAACAAGTTAGCAGAGCGGTTGGCTCGCCTGTTGCGCGACTTCGGCGACGAGATCATCGACGATTTTCGCACTCGGCTACTCAATGTCGAACGCGAGTTGCCCACGAAAATCGTGTTGACGATGACGGACGTGCCGCCGGAACTGCCTCGCACCAAGACGAATGGAGGCCCCACCAATCGCGAGAGTGCCGCGCAACCTGTTCGATTCGACAAGGAATTCGAGCGGGAGAAACTTCGTCGCATCCTCGATCCCTCGCGTGAGCTGCGGCTGGATGCCCTCGTGAAACGCTACCGAAACACGTTGCTGGTGGCGGAACCACTCAACTCGGGCGAGTTTCTCGCGGCCCTGAAGTTTTTCAATCAGTCGATGGGCTTAGTCGCGGCTCCCCTGACCGAGGCAGAGGTGAAGGATCGCCGCCAACGGGCGATGGAGGCTTTGCGCCAAATGGCGTTGGGGATCCTGCCCGGCTACGACGTTCGGCCTGCGACGGGAGAAATCCTCCGAGCGCTGGGCTCAGATGACATCGCCGCATTGGCCGTCGAGGCCGCGAGCCGCTTGGCCTCAAAAGACGTGCAACATGCGTTGGCCCAGCTTGTCCTCGACCGACAAAAGTCCGCGGAATTGCGACGACTCGCCGCAACCCACCTCGTCTCGCAGATTCAGCAATTCGGCCTGACGTCGCTCGATGGCGTGCAGATCGCGGGCTTGGTTCGGCAACTCGACGAGGAAGGCGACGCCGGCGTGAAAGCGAGCATTAGCTCCATTTTGGGCAGCTTGCCGCAGGATCGAATCCTCAGCAGCCTGGAGGATCCGCAAGCCAAGCAGGCGTGGCAACGACGGGCACTGAATTTCCAACCCCCATCCGCCTCGCCCCCAATGCCCACACCCATGAACGAGCCGAAGGGCGAGAATTAAGCACCCCCGAGTCGGTTCAGGTTTTTTCCGAACTTCGACGCGCCCTGGTTGCCGACGGGGGCCTGTCGGCGATCTGGGCCATCGGTTTGTCAGAAAGGCGACGTTTTTCCCGCGCAAGTTCGGGATCGATCGTTATTATTACGTCGAATCCATCCGATCGAGGCGTGGAGGGGACGTCGATGTCGGCTGATGCGTGGACTTTGGCAGAATTAACTTCTCGGTTCTTGGACCGTCAACGTCTCGCAAGAGCCGATGGAGTGTCAGAGCTGCCCACCGCCGAGGTGGAGCCGCATGATTCTTCTGCCGGCTTCGCTGCTGACCCTCGATCCGCTTGGCGCGACGCGGTGGCTGCCCTCCGATGGTTGGGAAACGAGCCTGTCCCGGGCAACGTTAGTCCCCCGCCAGGCTGGGTGTCGCTGGTCGCTATTCGATTCCCCGCCGTGGCCCTTCCCTTCGCAAGCGGTCATTTCCCGCAAATGGTCCGTGATTTGTCCGCCCTGCTTCGCCGCGAATCGAAGCGGATGAGCGAGGATGGTCCGATCGATTTCTTCCAGCGGTCGGCCTTCATTGCCTGGGTCGAGACAACCACAAGCTCGGGTCGTTTCCCGGAGGCACTCTTGGGGCTTGGCCTTTGTCGGCTCTCCGGCGATTTCGACCTGGCCGAGCGGTTCGTCGCTGAAGTCAGTCCCCGAGTGCCCAAGTCATGGCGTGCTGCGTGGGACAACGAGTTGGCCGCGTTGGCCTGGTTCCGCGGCGATCAACGTGGGGCGGAGGAGATTTGGAAAAACCTGCCGGAACGTCCGCCAATCGTATTCAATCGTGGCTTGGCGGCATTATTCACCGGTCGAGCCGAGGAAGCCCGCCAGCACTTCGAGTTTGTTTGCACTCAACTCCCCGAAGATACGTCTTGGCATCAACTTGCGGAACCTTACTCAGCCCTGTCGCTGCTGTAGGTCTTCGAAT